>CAJPPL010000037.1:0-3611 GCA_905372585.1 Streptococcus oralis | reverse complement strand
TCAGATAAGTACAAAGACTATCTAACGAAAATGAGCCAACTAAATAATTATTCTAATCGCAACTTGCGCTTAATTCTTGCACAAAATCCTGAAGCAAGGCAAGTAGCTTCTTTCAAACAGTGGAAAGAAAACTTTGGTCGCTATGTGAAAAAAGGTGAGAAGGCTTTACGTATTTTTAAACCTATGACGAAGATCAAAAAGGATGAGAATAACCAACCAATATTGGATAAAAATGGGAAACCAGAAACAGTTACATTCTTTGGTTTGGTACCAGTTTTTGATGTTAGTCAGACAGAAGGAAAAGAGATGCCAAAAGCTGCAGAAGTGAAAGAGCAGCTGACTGATTTGGACTATGCAAATCTTTACCGTGCCCTGATGACTATTGCGAAAGAAAATGATGTATCAGTTCGATTTGAAGAGATGGAAAATAATAAGCACGGATATTATTCTGTCCCAGAAAATCAAATTGTTTTACGTAGTAATGAGATGAACAAGGCTCAAATTATTAAAACTTTCTTACATGAAATGGCTCATGCAGAGTTGCATCATGCAGATAATCCTCAAAAGGAAAATCTAACTAGAAGCACCGCTGAACTCCAGGCTGAAAGTGTCGCTTATGTTGTTTCTTCATACTATGGTATTGATACGTCAGAGTACTCTTTTAACTATCTATCTAGGTGGTCTGCTGATAAGGAGACACTTGCTGATTTAGAAGCACAGTTGGATATTGTCCAACAAGAAGCTAAAAGTTTAATGGTTCGGATGGATCAAGCACTGGAACAATTAAGATTGAGTCAAGAGAAACAAACGAAGCGTAGTTTTGAACAAAAACTGGAGAAGTTTAAAGATCAGAGCAAGCAGGCTGCCGAAGATCACAAGCAGGAGTTGAAAGCAGATGCACAAGCAAAAAAAGAGAAGGGTTTCTCGAAATGACCGAACGGGACACCCCAAATAAACCCAAGGTCAAATTAAAAACAAATCATCATCAAGGAGGACAACACTCATGACCAATGAACAAGAAGGACAACTGATTATCATCCTTTCAGACTTTATTCCAATCATGGATGGAGACAGAGTTGTAGGAGTATCACCAAATGCTAGAGACTTGACTCGCCAAAAAGTTCTGGAGCAACTAGAGGAAGAACAGTCTCAACTACCTGAAGGTGATCCTGCTCTTTTGGAGTGGGAAGAAGAAAATATTGAGCTACTCAAGATGATTACAGATGAAGAATTTCAAGCTGTACTCACAGAAAAAATCTTACTGACTGAAGTACAAATTGGGCAGTCTATTTTCCAGCCTCTAACTGCTCAACAGCTTTCTGTCTTAGCTGAAAAATTACCAGGTCAGGAAGAAAGAGAATTAGAAAGTAGTGATAAACAATCATCTGTTTTCAAAAATATCTTTAGTTGGTTACGATAAAATGTTAGAAGCTGTACTCCAAAAGATATAGAAAAGGGGCTTGGGGATTTCCCCAAAACTGAGAAAATCAAGAAGGAAAACTACAAGGTTCTCCTTCTCTGATTTTTTTAAATTTCGCAAATGGATATCCATTTGCTACGCTTGCCACAAGGAAGTCAGGGGTTGATGCCTGCCCAGAAAATACCAGAAATTCTGAGAGAAAGAGGAGAAAGAATAATGCAGAAACGAGAAAATAGGAAACGCTATATACAAAAATTGATACGACTAACACCAGAAGAAGATCGTCAAATTAAAACGGTGATGGCCCAAATGGGAGTTCCATCTTTTCAATACTATGCGAAGAATCAATTGGTGCAAGGAAAGGTGGTGCAAATTGATTTTTCTGAATTGAAAGATCTTCGAGTTGCCATCAATAGGGTTGGGACGAATATCAACCAAATTGCCAAGCACGCTAACGAAAATCAAGGCGTTACGCCAGAGGAAGTGGCGCAAGTCATTGGCTATCTATCTGAGTTGAAAGAGATGGTAGCGGTCAAACTTTCTAGTGCGGAGAAGAAAAGTTTACAGGAACGAAAAGTGAAAACTATAAGGACGTATGACGAATGGTAGTAATCAAAACACCCAAACAAATTAAAACACCAGCCAATTTGAAGAGAGCTGTTAATTATATTCTGAATGAAGCGAAAACCCTTGTATCAGGAACTGCAGAAAGTGATCTTGATTTTCCTCTTGTCTATCATGATGGTGAACTTCAAATGAAGCTAGTATCTGGCAATGGGATCTCTGATTTTAGCGTAGCGGATGAAGAAATGGTCATGACAAAATTGGCTGCAGCCTTTAAAAAAGGAGATGATGACTTGAAAGAATTATCTTCAGGAAAACAAGTATTGGCTCATCACATTATCCAGTCTTTTTCTCCAGATGATAACTTGACCCCTGAGCAAGTTCATGAAATTGGCCGTCAAACGATGTTAGAATTGACGGGAGGGAATTATGAGTTTGTGATTGCGACACACACGGATAAAGATCATCTTCATAATCATATCATACTCAATACAACCAATACCTCAACGCTTAAAAAATTTCGTTGGGAAAAGAAAACTTTGAAAAATTTGAGGGCAATATCGGACAAACATGCGGCACGTTATGGCGCTAAAATTATTGAGCCTACTATGAAAAATTCTTATACAAAGTATTCTGCTTGGCGGAGACAAAATAATTATCGGTTTGAAATTAAGGAGCGTCTGGATTTTCTTCTGAAGCACTCGCTGTCGTTGGAAGACTTTAAACAAAAAGCAGTTGCGCTTGACCTTCAGATTGATTTTTCTGGCAAATTTGTGAAGTATAAATTGCTTGACCAGCCCCAACAAAGAAATGTCCGAGATGATACATTATCGAAGAAAGGACTCTATTCTCTTGAAAAAATAAAAGAGAGAATTTCTAAGAATCAGTTAGTTTTTGATGTGGAGGAATTGAAAGAACAATATCAAGAATCAAAAGAAAAGACGGCAAATGATTTTGAATTGAAATTGGAAGTGGAATCCTGGCAAGTCGAACAAGAAAGCAAGCAAGGCATTTACGTACAGATGGATATGGGAGCTTTAAATAGTGGTACCATTTTAATACCTTCTCATAAAGTTGATAAAAATGAGGATGGAAATTACACGATCTATATCAAAGAGAAAGACTATTTTTATTTTCTCAATCCAGATCAATCACAAAAAAATCGGTACATGATGGGCTTGACTGTCGCAAGGCAATTGGCCAAACAAAATGGAGAAACACTTGTAACTAAAAACGCTCAAATTTCCTCTATGCGTGAACTGATTAAGGAATATAATTTCTTAGTCGAGCACGGCGTGACAGATGGAGCACAATTTCAACATTTGGAGGAGCGCTTTAATAAAAAGATAGAGGCTACTCAGGAGGAATTAAGACAGCTAGATGATCGACTTGGACGTTATCATAAAATTGAAGGAGCACTTTTAGCCATCCAGCAATCTCCAGAAAATAGTCTTGCGGCGGTACAACTATTGGATGATTTAGGAGTTCCAAAAGATATGGGACTGGAAGATGTCAGTCAACTGATCAAACAATTCCAAATTGAAAAAGGAGCCCTACAAGAGTTCTTTGATGATACTCTAAAACATTACACAGATTATAGAGATGTTAAGGAGCACGTGCGTAGTCG
>CAJPPL010000036.1:0-4883 GCA_905372585.1 Streptococcus oralis | reverse complement strand
GCGAAAAAATGGTGGCTGACCTTGAAAATCCATACATTTTGATTACCGACAAGAAGATTTCTAATATCCAAGAAATCTTGCCACTCCTAGAAAGCATTCTTCAAAGCAACCGTCCTCTCTTGATTATTGCAGATGATGTGGATGGTGAAGCTCTTCCTACTCTTGTATTGAACAAGATTCGTGGAACCTTCAACGTAGTAGCAGTTAAGGCACCTGGCTTCGGTGACCGTCGTAAAGCCATGCTTGAAGACATCGCCATCTTGACAGGTGGAACAGTCATCACAGAGGATCTTGGTCTTGAGTTGAAAGACGCTACTATTGAGGCGCTTGGTCAAGCAGCGAGAGTAACTGTGGACAAAGATAGCACTGTTATCGTAGAAGGTGCTGGAAATCCTGAAGCTATTTCTCACCGTGTTGCGGTTATCAAGTCTCAAATCGAAACTACAACTTCTGAATTTGACCGTGAAAAATTGCAAGAACGCTTGGCAAAATTGTCAGGTGGTGTTGCAGTCATCAAGGTCGGAGCTGCAACTGAAACTGAGTTGAAAGAAATGAAACTCCGCATTGAAGATGCCCTCAACGCTACTCGTGCAGCCGTTGAAGAAGGAATCGTTGCAGGTGGTGGAACTGCTCTTGCTAATGTCATTCCAGCCGTAGCTGATTTGGAATTGACAGGAGATGAAGCGACAGGACGCAATATTGTTCTCCGTGCCTTGGAAGAACCTGTTCGTCAAATCGCCCACAATGCAGGATTCGAAGGGTCTATCGTCATCGATCGCTTGAAGAATGCTGAGCTTGGTACAGGCTTCAATGCAGCAACTGGTGAGTGGGTTAATATGATTGAAGAAGGAATCATCGATCCAGTTAAAGTGAGCCGTTCAGCTCTTCAAAATGCAGCATCTGTAGCCAGCTTGATCTTGACAACAGAAGCAGTCGTAGCCAATAAACCAGAACCAGCAGCCCCAGCTCCAGCAATGGATCCAAGCATGATGGGCGGGATGATGTAAAAGCAACTTATAAAAAACACAAAAGAAGGGAATACATATCCCTTCTTTTTATGATAATCACTTCTAAATTGGATTGAGCTCTCCTAACTTATATGATAAAATAAGACTAGAAAAAGGAGAAGAACATGATCGATGTAGAAGAAATTCTGAGCAAGATGAATCCCAATCAGAAGATTAATTATGACCGTGTCATGCAGAAAATGGTTCAGGTTTGGGAAAAAAATGAGCAACGTCCAACTATTCTCATGCATGTTTGCTGTGCTCCTTGTAGTACCTACACTCTCGAGTATCTGACCAAATACGCTGATGTGACTATCTATTTTGCCAATTCCAATATCCATCCCAAGGCAGAATACCACAAGCGGGCTTACGTCACCAAGAAATTTGTCAGTGATTTCAATGAGAGGACAGGAAGTACGGTCCAGTATTTAGAAGCGCCTTATGAACCCAATGAATACCGGAAGTTAGTCAGAGGACTGGAAGAAGAACCCGAAGGTGGCGATCGTTGCAAGGTTTGTTTTGATTACCGTTTGGATAAAACAGCACAGGTAGCTATGGACTTGGGCTTTGACTACTTTGGTTCAGCTTTGACCATCAGTCCCCATAAGAATTCTCAAACCATCAACAGCATCGGAATTGATGTGCAAAAGATTTATACAACCCACTATCTCCCAAGTGATTTCAAGAAAAATCAAGGCTACAAGCGTTCGGTGGAGATGTGCGAGGAGTATGATATCTATCGTCAATGTTATTGTGGATGCGTCTATGCAGCTCAAGCTCAGAACATTGATCTTGTTCAGGTTAAGAAGAATGCCACAGCTTTCTTACTGGATAAGGATGTTGAAAAAGACTATTCCCATATCAAGTTTACTGTCACTAAATTAGATATATAGCAATTACCCAGCTTCCAGGCTGGGTTTTTCAAATAAAAAACCAGGGCTCTCACCCCAGTTTGACAACTTTACCGATTCTTTAGTTCTATGTAGCGTTTGTACCAAATGTTGACATAGGCCTCTGAGAAAGGACCGCGTCCATTGTTGATCCAATCAACAAGGATTTTAACATGCTCTTTCAAAATATAGTCTAAATCATCAGAATACTTCATTTTGCGTTTATGGCGCTCATACTCTTCAACGTCCAAGAGACGCTTTTCACCATCAGTGAAGACCTTGACATCCAAATCATAATCAATGTATTTCAGGGCTTCCTCATCTAGATAGTAGGGGCTAGCCATATTGCAATAGTAGGAAATCCCATTATCGCGAATCATGGCAATGATATTAAACCAATATTTTTTGTGAAAGTAAACAATAGCCGGTTCTCGAGTCACCCAACGACGACCGTCACTTTCGGTAACAAGTGTGTGGTCGTTGACGCCGATAATGGCGTTCTCTGTTGTTTTTAGTACCATGGTGTCCCGCCAAGTACGGTGAAGACTCCCATCATGCTTATAACTTTGAATTGTAATAAAGTCGCCTTCTTTTGGAAGTTTCATAACTAACCAACTTTCTACAATTTATAAGTTTATCGTTTACTATTATATCATAAATCGGTCTAATTTTTTTGAATTTTACACGAAAATATTAAAGATATTCTCTGAGAGCGCTAGCTATATCCGAAAAATCATAGCCTTTTCGAGCTAAAACTTGAGTTAATCGTTGCTTTAGTTCGTAACCTTCATATTTGCGAGCGTATTTAGCATATTGTTTATCCAGTTCTTTAAAAATGAGCTCTTGAGTCGTTTCTTGGTCGACTTGACTGTCCAAGTCGTCAAAGGTATTCTTAGCATCAGAATAGGAGAAGCCTTTGTTCGTTAAGTTTTGGATAATCTTATCTTGCAAGGCACGAGCGGGAAGCTTTCCCGTGTATTTTTTTAGAAGTTTCTCCGCCACACGTTGAGCAACCTCCGAAAAATCAAAATCCTTTAAAACATCTTCAATAGTTGCTTTGGCAATCCCTTTTTGAGACAGTTTTTGAGCCAGCACATAAGGTCCCTTATCTCCAGAAAGTTGATTGGCATTGATGATAGAGTAGGCATACTGACGATCATTAATCCAGTTATCTTCTTTAAGATTAGCGATAACTTGACTAGTGATTGTTTCATCAAGATCATACTTTTTCAGATACTCACGAACTTCCTTTTCGGTTCGAGCTTTAAATGATAGATGGTAGAGGGCGAGATTTTTACCATAAGAGAACTGGGCAAAGTCCTGAATCTCGGTAAGTTCCTCTTTGCTAATGACCTTATCTCGAGACAACATAAAACGGACGATGGTATCTTCCGTGATATAAGAGGTTTGCTGTCCATCTAACTCCATCAAGTAGAGACGTTTTTTCTTTTCAAGTTTTGTGATTTTCATAGTTCTATTATACCCTAAAATGTGATAAGATAGGGGTATGAATCTGAAAGTCAAACAAAAAATACCTTTAAAAATCAAGCGGATGGGCATCAATGGTGAGGGAATCGGTTTCTATCAGAAAACCCTCGTTTTTGTGCCAGGCGCTCTCAAAGGAGAAGATATCTATTGTCAGATTACTTCTATTAAACGTAATTTTGTTGAAGCCAAATTGCTAAAGGTCAATAAGAAATCTAAATTTCGAGTCGTACCGGCTTGTACGATTTATAATGAATGTGGTGGTTGCCAAATTATGCACCTCCACTATGATAAACAGTTAGAGTTCAAAACGGATCTGCTCCGCCAAGCCCTGAAAAAATTTGCTCCTGCAGGATATGAAAACTATGAAATCCGTCCAACTATCGGAATGTCAGAACCAAAATATTACAGAGCAAAACTGCAATTTCAAACACGAAAATTCAACCATCAGGTCAAGGCAGGTTTGTATGCACAAAACTCTCATTACCTTGTCGAGTTGAAAGACTGCTTGGTACAAGATAAGGAAACCCAAGTGATAGCGAATCGCCTAGCTGAACTTCTTACTTACCACCAAATTCCAATTACAGATGAGAGAAAAACGCTCGGTGTTCGCACCATCATGGTACGCAGAGCAAGAAAAACGGGGCAAGTTCAGATTATCATTGTCACAAATCGCCAGCTTAATTTAAATCAACTGGTCAAAGACTTAGTCAATGATTTTCCAGAAGTCGTCACAGTTGCAGTCAATACAAATACAGCAAAAACAAGTGAAATCTATGGTGAAAAGACAGAAATTATCTGGGGCCAAGAGAGTATTCAAGAAGGAGTACTCGACTATGAGTTTTCTCTCTCGCCCCGAGCTTTTTATCAGCTTAATCCTGAGCAGACAGAAATTCTCTATAGTGAAGCAGTTAAGGCTCTGGATGTCAGCGAAGAGGATCATCTGATTGATGCATATTGCGGTGTTGGGACAATCGGATTTGCCTTCGCAAAGAAGGTCAAGAGTCTCAGAGGGATGGATATTATTCCAGAAGCCATAGAAGATGCTAAGCGAAATGCTAAAAAAATGGGATTTGACAATACCCATTATGAAGCGGGAACAGCAGAAGAGATTATTCCACGCTGGTATCAAGAAGGCTACCGAGCAGATGCCTTGATAGTTGACCCTCCTCGTACAGGCTTAGATGATAAGCTACTGGATACCATTCTGACCTATGTTCCAGACAAAATGGTCTATGTTTCTTGCAATGTTTCGACCTTGGCACGAGATTTGGTTAAGCTGGTAAAAGTTTATGACCTCAAGTATATCCAGTCGGTCGATATGTTTCCCCACACTGCACGAACAGAAGCTGTGGTTAAGTTAGTGAAGAAAAGAAAAAATCAAATTCACTGAAAAAAGTCCTTGACAAAGTAGGAAAAGTAGGTATAATAGAAAGAGTTGAAAAACTCAGGTCCGTTGGTCAAGGGGTTAAGACACCGCCTTTTCACGGCGGTAACACGG
>CAJPPL010000035.1:0-6389 GCA_905372585.1 Streptococcus oralis | reverse complement strand
ACCAACAAGCAGTAACAGAATACCTGGGTGAAAAAGCTAAGTATGATGCTACTGTTGAACAAGCTACTGCTCTAAACAAAGCGGTAGAAAGCGCATCTGAACAGCTGAAGAAAGAAAAGGTTGACGTTAAAGTCGTTACACGTACGGTCTCTTCAGTCGCAGAAGTAGAAGCATTGAAGAAACAAAATGACCAGGCTATTGCGGCTGCAAAAGGCAAAGTGGAGCTTAACAAAGCCCTCATGGCTGCCTATACAGAGAAGAAGAATGCTAGTGATCAAGTCAATCAAGATGCTGATCGTAAATCAACAGATTTGAAAAAATCAGGTGTACTTCTCAGTTCTAAAACCCAAGAAGTTTCTTCAGCTGATGAAGCGAAGCAAATTGGGAAACAAAACCAAGCAGCTTATGACAAAGCTAAGCAGTCTCAAGCGGAATGGCAGAAGAAGTACGATGAGCTTCGTGCTAAGACAAGCACGGAAGGCTACACTAAAGAAGTAGTCTTGCAAGCCCTTAGCGTTGCGACAGCAAATCCTGAAGCAACAGTGGAGTCCTCTGCTCCAGGAGCGCAGGTAACTACCAAAGATTATATTGCCTCATCAAATGGAACATCAGGCTATACTCGTGTTCTTGACTCGACTAAAGTCTTGAAATACAAGGATGTTGGCACTGGATGGAAAACAGAAGTTGACTACACTAATCTGAAAGGTTTGACTGTTTCAACTGCAGATGGTAAAAAGCATGATATTTCTCGTATCCATCGAAAATTCGAGATTCTTAATCAAGGGAAGACAGGATTGAATGATGTCTATGTCTTGAATGATCCAACAGAAGGATTCGTAGTAGCTCGTAACGATGGAGCTGGTGGAGCAGCAGACTACATGAATTTTTTGGTTACGGATACCTACTACTACAATGTGGATGGGAAAGAAGTAGCCTTCCAAGCAAGTGAAAAGACTCCTGCAACCCTAACCTATTCCTCACTCAATCACAATCGTATTGGTTGGGAAGGTGCGAAAGCCATTAACGGAACTCATGTTGAAATTAACGGATCCACTGTTACAGAAAACAAAGATTACGGTTATGTTTACGCTGAAGATTACAACCGCCAAGAAGATGTAGGGCATCTTTGGGATACATCTGACTCACCTTACCAATACAAGGGTGCTGCTCTTGGTGTCTTTAAGGAAGGGACAGCCTTCACAACCGAATTTATCCAATGGGATGGACCAGATAATCCAAATGGTCAAACTTACTGGTTCGCTTTGAATACGAAGGTTGTAACGCCAGTTGTTGAAGTTCCAACTGCTGCAACTATCACAAAAACAACTGTGAAACCTGTCAAAACAGAACCTGTATCAGCTGAATTGGTCAATGCGAAGAATCCAGCAAAACCAACTTTGGCGCTTAAAACTCTTTCTGAAACCAAAAATCAGAAATTATCTGCAAGCTATCACGGCTACAAATTGCAGTATAAGCCAGTTGTCCGCAAATCTGTAGCAGATACAGATAAGACCAATACAAACGGTCAAACAGTAGCTAAAAATGCTACTCAGCTTTATACATTGCATCATGACAATATTTATGCGAACCTTAAAAAAGGGGATAAGATTACCATCATTGATCCGCTTGAAGCTGGAGCAGTTCCTGATGTTGCTGTTACAAAGGCTGCTGCAGAGAAAGCAGGATGGGGCGTTGCCTATGATGCAGGAAAGAATACGTATACCTTTACTGCAACCTACGAAGGGAAACGTCTAGCAGCTCCTGTGATTACCTGGAAGCCAATCTATGATAAGGGCTTCTATGACAACACTTATAAAGTGTTAGTGAATAAATACGAGGTGTACTCAAACACTGTTACCAACAACACACCGAAACCACCAAAACCAGTCAAAGCTGTTCTGGATCGCTCTGGTAAGGATATCAATGGTGCGACAACATTTGACCGCAACGTGACCTTCCGCTTGATGACTGATTATAGCCCATACACCAAAACTCTTGCTTCAGCGCAAGCACTTGGTAAGAAGTTTGGAATCCTGGATGATGTTCAAGATGGTGCATTCTCAGTTTATCAAGGCAATATCAAAATGACTGCAGCAGGTCAAGACGTGAAAAATCTCTTTGATATGTATCACGTGCTTTCAGACAAAGGACGTACAGATGCAATCAAGAATATCCTGAAGGAATTGAACTTGAATCCTAAAGGTGAGTTCTATCTCTGGGTAGCCAAGGATTCTAAGAGTTTCTACCAAAACTACGTGAAGAAAAACAAAAAGGTGACGATTGATCTTCCAGCTAAGCTCCTGGTTAAAGCAGGGGAGAAAGTCGAGAATAACTTTAAACAAATCGACTTTGGTAACAGTTATCAGTCAAATCTTGTAACAGTTGAAGTTCCAAATGTTAAGCCAGAAAAACATGTACTTGATAGAACTGGCAAGAAAGTCCTTGATGGGAAAGAAGTCCAGCTAGGTGATTTTGTTCAGTACCTTCTTGATGGAGTAACTATTCCAGAAAAACATGATACATTGTACCAATATGACGGTGTGGACAAGCTTGATACTAAGCATGACCGATATACTGGTAATTGGAAGGGTATCATCAAGGGTACAGAGTACACAGCAGAAAAAGAGCTTGTGTTACCTTATGATGTGACATTGAAAAATGGTAAGGTTATCAAGGCAGGAGATAAGATTTCCAAAGGTAGCTCTTATGCCTTTACCTTTGAGTTCAACCAAGGTACTAATTCAGAGTTTATCAAGAAGCTTGTGACTGTTAAGTGGGATGCCAAAGGTGGTCAATGGTCTTACGTTATCAATCAAGATTTCCTAAACTCTCTAGGAATTAAAGGAACCTTTGATGCAGACTTCTACATCGAGGCGGAGCGTATTGAAACTGGTGATAAGATTGAGAATACTTTCATCAATATTGTCAATAAACAAGAAATGACTGCCAAGGTTATTACTCGTACACCAGAGCCACCTAAACCAAAACACCCAGAAAAACATGCGCTTGATAAAACAGGTCAGAAAGTTCTTGATGGCAAAGAAGTCCAGCTAGGTGAATTGATTCAGTACCTTCTTGATGGTGTAACTATTCCAGAAAGACACCATACGTCGTACCAATATGACGGTTTGGATAAGCTTGATACTAAGCATGACCGATATACTGGCAATTGGAAGGGTATCGTTAAGGGAACAGAATATACTGCTGAAAAAGATCTAACGTTGCCTTACGATGTTATCCTTAAGGATGGTAAAGTGATTAAGGCAGGAGATAAGATTTCCAAAGGTAGCTCTTATGCCTTTACATTTGAGTTCAACCAAGATACTAATTCAGAGTTCATCAAGAAACTTGTGACTGTTAAGTGGGATGCCAAAGGTGGGCAATGGTCTTACGTTATCAATCAAGATTTCCTAAATTCTCTGGGAGTTAAAGGTACTTTTGATGCAGACTTCTACATCGAAGTTGAGCGTATTGCGGCTGGAGAAGTTGAGAATACTTTTGTTAACATTGTAAATGGACAAGAAATGACTGCCAAGGTAACAACCCACACTCCACCAAAACCTGAAGAACCTGGAAAACCAAATCCTCAACCATCACTTCCAAACACTGGAACAGCAGCAAGCATGCTTCCAACTTGGGGAATGATTTTGGGATTGTTGAGTCTTGCAGGAACAGGGCTTCGTAAACGTAAAAAATAGAACATCTAGAAATTCCCCCTCATCTATGGTATAATGAAGCCATAAAAAAGAGGGGGAAGAGAGATGAGAAAGGACACGAAAATGGATGCACATGTGACTAGAAGTGGATATAGATACTACACTCCAACTCAAAAAAAATCAGAAGTCACTAAGCCTGAAGAAGAGAAGAAGTGGAAAAAAGGCCTGCGTTGGCTAGGAAAAGCCATCTGGTCAGGAATAAAGAACCTACCGAGTGTGATTGCGAGAGCTGCCGTTTTGATGGTTGCGACTCCACTCATGTTTCTCCTCTTTATCTTTAATCTGATTAAGAGCTTGATTGCGACAGCAATTGGTTGGTTTGTGTTTAAGACTGTATCTTTCTTCGCTATAGGTTTTGGATTACAGGGATATGTTTTCCTAACTAGGCAGAACATTCCTGCTCCAGAATGGTTTAATAATCTGATGACAGATTTTGTTTTCCCTCACGGGGTTCCAATCTATTACTGGTGGGAAACGACCATTATCGTTGTCTTAGCTGTGATTACAGCCCTCTCTCTAACCTTTCGTCCAGAGGATGAAAAATAGTATTAAATAAACAAAGTAGGTACTAGGAAACTTTCTTAGTACCTTTTTTATAAAAGAAAGTGAGAAAAAAATAATGGATGCAGTTGTAGATTTTATTAACAAAATTGGGAATATCGGTGGGATTATCGGTATTGGTTGGGCCGCTTGGGGTGCCTGGGACTTAGCAGTAGGAATCAAACGTGAATTGGATGACAAGAAGGATAAAGGAATTCAAAGTTTGATTTTAGGCGCTCTTCTTGGTGCCGTCCTAAAAGCCCTCTTTACAGCTTTAGCAACAGGTCTTCAAACTCTTGGCTCGTAAGAGGAAGAAAAAGGAGGTGGTTTTATGAACCAATCCACACTTGATCAACTAACCATGAGTCTGAAAGACTATAATGCGACAGCTTATAAATTGATGGAAACTATTTCGGGTTCGATGGAGAAGGTAGCCATTTTGCTTCTTCTCCTTTTTATGGGGATCAACCTCATGAACTGGAACCAGCATCTTAAAAGCAACGGAGGCGAGTTGTCTTTTCAGCTTTGGATTGAAGAAATCCTCAAATATGCCATTGCACTTTTTTTAATTCTCTATGTGGATGCGATTTTTGATGCTTTGTCTTGGTTGTTCAATGTCATTATCAAATCTATTGCTAGCTTGGGAATTAAAGAGATAAAAAATGATGGTGAGCTAAGTTGGAGCAATTTAAACTGGGCCGCTAAGTCAATGCTACAGTTTGTTTATAATGTCGTTGACTTTATCGGTCAAATCTCGACTAAGTTATTGATCTTGTTGCGCTCCTTTACGCTTTACACGTATAAGGGTATCGCTAAAATTATTGTCGCTTGTTACATGGTAGATAGCCTACGTCCAATCTGCTTCGGCTTCTTTAAGCTCTATATTGCGGCTATCCTTCAGGGATTTATTCTAGTTGTTATTATCATGCTTTACCCTGCCATTGTCACGAATGATCTCTTGACAGTTGAGAAGACTGGAGCCTGGACAAGTGCTTTAGTTGCTATAGCTAAAGGAATTATTTACATTGTCATGCTATTTGGTAGCCAACGCATGGCCAAAAACATCATGCAGGTGAACTAGGATATGGTATAATAAAAGGAGAATGAGTGATGATTGAAAGGAGTATAATAATCCTATGAGATCTACTATAAAAAATTATTATGAAAGGTGGACGAAACGGCATGAACGCCGATACAAGGAAGCCTTGAATTACTATAAAAAACAGTCAAAAGAGGCATTGTTAGCAGAATTGACAGAGCTGGAAATAAAAAAAGAGAGAGCTTCTCGTAGCTGGAAATTGTTGGTAGGTCTCGTATTAACGATTATTTTTTCGGATGATTTGAAACGCCTTCTTGCGATTTTATTCTCACCTCTAACAGGCGTACCTACCAAGGAATTGAACGAAAGTGTATTACTGAGTATCATTATAACACTGTTTATAGTTTTGCTATTTTTGACTATTTTAGTTTATAATTTTAGTTACTCGTTGTTATTAAGACGGTATCTCATTTTAAAACGTTACATAGAAGAACATCATACCTGAATATAGGAGACGAACTTGTATAGAAATCGATTTTTTGAAGTATTAGAAAGCCCTTATACACCTTATATTGCAGTAGAGTTAATCTACGCAATAGTTACCATTTGGTTTAATATCAGTCTTGGTAATTTGAATAAGCAACTAACACATCATTTTGATATTGATAAAATGATAACTCGGAAAGATGTGACGATTGCTTCACATGTTATGTCATATAAGGATAATTCCTCTTGGAACTATTTACTATTTGGTATTGTGTTGATTATTATCGGTTTTATGATACCTATAGTTTATTCAGTGATAAATAAGTCTAGTTATAAAATAGAAACAATCAAAAATTTCATTTGGTTTATTATCGTCATAGTTTCAGTGGTTAATTTCTTTTTAATTACTTCAATTTCGAAAGCTCTATTAAGTCCGATAATTATAGCAACTTTAATAGTGTGCGCAGTAGGAGCAATATTTGGAACTTTTGCAATTTCTAACACTTAAAAGTATAAGGCAGCCATTATGGCTGTTTTTTTTAATGAAAGGAATAGAATGACACGTTTAGGCAGTGAATTTTTAAAGGCTTTAGATAGCTACGAAAGGC
>CAJPPL010000034.1:0-7242 GCA_905372585.1 Streptococcus oralis | reverse complement strand
GGTCAAGGTCAATTGGTTGCGACTGTAGATGAAGCAGAACGTGTCTTCACTAACATTTATAAAGAACCAGCTCCAACAGCTACATCAGCAACACTTGAGTTTATGAAAGAATTGACTGGTCGTGCTTTGGTTGATGGTGAATTCCAATTTGAATTGTATGAAGGTACAAAACTACTTGATACAAAAACAAACCAAGGTGGAAAAGTAACATTTAATGCAATCAACTATGATGCAGAAGGTGAGTATACTTATACTGTAAAAGAAGTGAGTGCTGGAGCAACTGGTATTACTTATGATACAGAAAAGACTGCAGTGGTAAAAGTAACCAAAGATGCAGCAACCAACGCTTTGAAGGCAGGTGTTGAATATCCAGCAGGTAGTGTCTTCAAGAATAGCTTCAAAGCACCAGCGGTAGAAGCTACGATTGAAGCAACTAAGAAACTTGAAGGTAAAGAACTTGCGGCTGACGCTTATACTTTCGAATTGAAAGAGAAAGGCGCAGTTGTAGCTACAGCTAAGAATACTGCCGAAGGTAAAGTAGCCTTTGTTCGTTCATTCGAAGAAGCAGGTACTCACACTTATACCTTGGTTGAGAAAGTTGGTACTGAAGAGGGTATTGAATACGATAAGACTGAGCATACCGTAACAGTCACTGTAGTTGCGGATGATCAAGGTCTCTTGACTGCAAAGGTTTCGTATGTCGATGGTAAAGAAGTTGTATTTACAAATAAATACACTGTTCCAACACCAACACCAGAACCAAATCCAAATCCAGCTCCAAATAATCCAGGAACAACGCCAGATCCAGCACCAACACCAGATCCAACGCCAAATAATCCAGGAACAAATCCAACTCCAGGAACAGAACCAACTGATCCAGGACAAAAAGAGGATCCAAAACCAGCACCTCCAGCTACTGAGACTAAAGGTAAAGCTGAACTTCCAAACACAGGTGAAGCAACCTCTATCTTCTCAGCAATTGGATTTGTAGTCTTGGCATTGAGTGGATTGGTATTCTTCGTAAAACGCAAAGCTTAAGCTTTTGTAGAAGAAACATAAAACTTGGTAAGTGAGAATTCTACTTCTCTCTTAAACTTGATAGAGAAAGTCTCTAGAAAATTCGTTTTCTAGAGGCTTTTTTTGTACTTCAAAAAATTTTTTTAAAAAATAGTCAAATTTGGTCAAAAAACTATTGACTTTTACTGACCAATGTGATATAGTAGGAACATAAGGAAAATGAATTCCTTAGAAAACTTCATTTTCAATGATTCTATTTCTTGAAAATGTACGATAGATACCCTAGAAAGGGGTGAGGCCTATGTTAAATCTAACAGATTTTGAAAAGAAGATGATAAAAGGCTTATTTAAGAAAGAAAAACCAGAAATTATACGTAGGGTAGCTAGTTAGCTAGTCTAAAATTTTTAAAACAAAGGTCAAAGATAGTCAATATCAGAGATCGCATATAATTAAGAATAAACGAGGTAAAGAATATGAACAACAACTTTAATAACTTTAACAACATGGATGATTTATTTAACCAATTGATGGGAGGTATGCGAGGATATAGTTCTGAAAATCGTCGCTACTTGATTAATGGACGAGAAGTGACACCTGAGGAATTTGCTCACTATCGTGCAACTGGTCAATTGTCAGGAAATGCAGAAGTTGATGGACAAATGCAACAACACGCTTCAGGTATGAAGCAAGACGGTGTCCTTGCTAAACTAGGTCGTAACTTGACAGCGGAAGCTCGTGAGGGCAAGTTGGATCCTGTTATCGGACGAAACAAGGAAATTCAAGAAACATCTGAAATTCTCTCACGTCGTACCAAAAACAATCCTGTTCTGGTCGGAGATGCAGGTGTTGGTAAGACAGCCGTTGTCGAAGGCTTGGCACAAGCAATTGTGAATGGAGATGTTCCAGCTGCTATTAAAAACAAGGAAATCATTTCCATTGATATTTCAGGTCTTGAGGCTGGTACTCAATACCGTGGTAGCTTTGAAGAAAACGTTCAAAACCTAGTCAATGAAGTAAAAGAAGCAGGGAATATTATCCTCTTCTTTGATGAAATTCACCAAATCCTTGGCGCTGGCTCAATCGGAGGAGACAGTGGTTCTAAAGGGCTTGCGGACATTCTCAAGCCAGCTCTCTCTCGTGGTGAATTGACCGTTATTGGAGCGACAACTCAAGACGAATACCGTAACACCATCTTGAAAAATGCAGCTCTTGCTCGTCGTTTCAACGAAGTCAAGGTCAATGCTCCTTCAGCAGAGGATACCTTTAAAATCCTTCAAGGGATTCGTGACCTCTATCAACAACACCACAATGTCATCTTGCCAGACGAAGTCTTGAAAGCAGCAGTGGATTATTCTATCCAATACATTCCTCAACGTAGCTTGCCAGATAAGGCTATTGACCTTGTAGACGTAACGGCTGCTCACTTGGCAGCTCAACATCCTGTAACAGATGTGCATGCTGTTGAACGGGAAATTGAGGCAGAAAAAGACAAGCAAGAAAAAGCAGTTGAGGCAGAAGATTTTGAAGCAGCTCTTAATGCCAAAACACGTATTGCAGAATTGGAGAAAAAAGTCGAAAACCACACAGAAGACATGAAAGTGACTGCAAGCATCAACGATGTGGCTGAATCTGTGGAACGAATGACAGGTATCCCAGTTTCACAAATGGGAGCATCAGATATCGAACGTTTGAAAGATATGGCTCATCGCTTGGAACACAAGGTTATCGGCCAAGACAAGGCGGTTGAAGCTGTAGCTCGTGCTATCCGTCGTAACCGTGCTGGTTTTGATGAAGGCAATCGCCCAATCGGTAGCTTCCTCTTTGTAGGTCCAACTGGGGTTGGTAAGACAGAACTTGCTAAGCAATTAGCGCTCGATATGTTTGGTACTAAAGATGCGATCATCCGCTTGGATATGTCTGAATACAGTGACCGCACAGCCGTATCTAAATTAATCGGTACAACAGCAGGTTATGTTGGGTATGATGACAATAGCAATACCTTGACAGAACGTGTTCGTCGCAATCCATACTCTATCATTCTCTTGGACGAAATTGAAAAGGCTGATCCTCAAGTAATCACCCTTCTCCTCCAAGTATTGGATGACGGTCGTTTGACTGATGGTCAAGGAAATACAGTGAACTTCAAGAACACGGTCATTATCGCGACATCAAATGCTGGATTTGGTTATGAAGCCAACTTGACAGAAGATGCGGACAAACCAGAGTTGATGGATCGTTTGAAACCATTCTTCCGTCCAGAATTCCTCAACCGCTTTAACGCAGTTATCGAGTTTTCACACTTGAACAAGGAAGATCTTTCTAAGATTGTGGACTTGATGTTGGCTGAGGTCAACCAAACCTTGGCTAAGAAAGACATTGATTTGGAAGTCAGCCAAGCAGCTAAGGACTTTATCACAGAAGAAGGCTATGACGAAGTCATGGGTGTTCGTCCTCTCCGTCGCGTGGTTGAACAACAAATTCGTGATAAGGTGACAGACTTCCACTTGGATCATCTAGATGCTAAACATTTGGAAGCAGATATGGAAGATGGCGTTTTGGTCATTCGTGAAAAAGCCTAACTCACGATTTTGAGAATAAAAAAAGAAGGAACTAGCTAAAAGCTGGTTCCTTTTGTGTTTAGACGACATGGCGTTCAAAGGCATCATCTGAGATTCCTTGTTCTAGGATGAGTTTCGCCCATTCTTTAGCAGAAAAGAGGCTGTGGTCCTTGTAGTTTCCGCAAGATTCGATGGTTGTTCCAGGAACATCTTCCCAAGTAGTAGTCTCGGCGATTTCCTTGAGCGAATCCTTGATAACTGTTGCAATCTCAGCGCTAGTATGGCGTCCCCACATAATCATATGGAAACCAGTACGGCAACCAAATGGCGAACAGTCAATCATGCCGTCAATACGGGTACGGATGAGTTTGGCTAAGAGGTGTTCGATAGTGTGAAGGCCAGCGGTAGGGATTGAGTCCTCATTTGGCTGTACCAAACGAATATCAAAGTTGGAGATGACATCTCCCTTTGGTCCGGTTTCTTCCCCAATCAAGCGAACATAGGGTGCTTTGACAATAGTGTGGTCAAGTTCAAAACTTTCAACAATAACTTCTTTTGACATGGTAGTTCCTTTCAGTTTTCTTCTTTCATTATATCATAAAGGGTGCTGTTGATGGAGTTTGATAAATGACTTTTTGGTACTAGAATGATAATAAAGTCTCTATACATAAACCTCAGAATTATAAAGAAAGAATGGAGAGAAGAATACCTTGTGAAAGAAAAGTTTAGTTTTTCTAGTGGAACTAAGGTGAATTTTGAAAATTGGATCAACTTTTTCTGAAATTTCTGTTTAATCTCTGAACTAATTCTGAACTAGATTGGGTATACTGGAGAAAATAAAGGCAAAGGAGTTCAGTATGGAACATATTGTAAAAATTGATCGTGTTTCTAAAAAATATGGAGACAAGCAAATTTTAAAGGATATTTCTTTTACAGCTAGGAGTGGTCGCATTACGGCTTTTCTAGGACATAATGGTGCAGGAAAAAGCTCGACCTTGAGGATTCTCTTGGGCTTAGATCGGGCGACAGCAGGAACTGCGACTTTTGATGGGCAAACCTATCAGTCAATGATTTATCCTCTCAAAACAGTAGGTGCAGCTTTTGACGGTATTGGAGGTCTGCCAAATAGAAAGGTTTACGACCATCTGCATATTATTGCTGCAAGTAATGCTATTCCGAAGTTTCGGATTGATGAGGTATTGGATATGACTGGGATCGCTCATAAGAAAAAGGATTTCTTATCAAGCCTGTCTCTAGGAGAGGGGCAGCGCTTGGGGTTGGCAGTAGCTTTACTAGGTGATCCCCAGTTTTTAATATTAGATGAGCCGACCAATGGACTGGATCCAAGTGGGATTAAGTGGTTTAGAAGGTTCATTCGCCAGCAGGCTGATTTAGGGAAAACCGTCCTTCTATCCTCTCATATCCTGTCTGAGGTACAAATGGTAACAGATGATGTAGTCTTGATTCATCATGGGCAAATTATCGAACAGGGAACGCTAGAAGATGTATTACAAGGAACAGATAGTTTAGAAGAGCTCTTCTTCGACTTAACAGAGGAGGTTTAAGATGAAAGAAACGATGTCCTTATTGCATTCAGAGTGGTTGAAAATCCAATCAACCAAGGCTTTCAGGGTAAGTGTGGTCTTTATGGTGTTATTGGTACCTGTTGTGTCATGGCTAGAGGGACATCAGTATTTATCTGTCGGCTTGGATGCCACCCCTGAGACGGTTCCCGGTCTGGCAGAAGCTATTGATCCGCTTGAATATCTAGGTCTTAATGGCGCTTCTATGGGTGGTATGGTT
Organism: Streptococcus oralis; assembly: GCA_905372585.1. Lineage (GTDB taxonomy): Bacteria > Bacillota > Bacilli > Lactobacillales > Streptococcaceae > Streptococcus > Streptococcus oralis_CJ. The sequence goes on along the minus strand of CAJPPL010000034.1, from coordinate 1,863 downwards.
TTAGTCATCTTAGCTGGAATTTTGGGAGCAACAGAATTTCAGTCTCATAGCTTGCGAACCAGTCTATTGGCTTGTAATAACCGCTTGAAGCTACTTATGGGGAAAATATTGACCTTTGGTTTGTTTTCACTCATCATTAGCTTGTTATCCATTTATTTGAGCTATATTGTCATGCACTTGGCTTTAGGAAAAGAAGGGCTACATCCAATTTTACTTAATCAAGCTGCCTGGAGTCATCTTTTATGGAAGGCACTAGCTACTGCATTGCTAGGTCTCTTGTCCTTTTTATTGGGATTGCTTGGGCGGACGATGTTGCTTCCCTTACTCTTTCTTGTGCCCCAGCTCTATAATCTGGGAAACTACCTGGCAGCTCATACGAGTTGGGGAGCTTATCTGCCACAGCCCGCAGGAGAGTTATTTGTTGCAACGCCGACTTCCCAATATGCCAACAATCCCTTGCAAGGACTCTTGATACTAAGCGTATGGTTGCTAATCATCGGCGTCATGGCCTCTCTGCGCTTTTTGAAGACGGATTTAGGAGGACGCTACTGATGATAAAAGCTCTGCTTAGAAGTGAATGGATTAAGTTCCGTTCTTACTATCTCGCTCTTGGTGCAGCCTTGGTGGCTCTGGTAGTCGTTCCTTTTTTTCTGATGAATCTTGACTACAGTCAAACAGCAGTTGGCCAGACAAAGGCTCTGAGTGAAGCTTTGCATGCCCTCTATCTGGCGCAGCCCGTCATCGTCATCTTTACTTCCCTCTATTTTGCCCAGGAGTTTGTCAAGTCAGGGATGCGAACGAATTTTCTAACCGTATCAAATAGAAAGGCTTGGTTGGCTGGGAAATTCCTTTTTCTGGCCGTTCTGCTCTTGGTTCTCTACAGTGTCATGATAGGCAGCTGTTTCTTTGTTATGCTGGCTCGATTTGACCTAGACTTTAGCTGGCCCTTACTGGGGAAATTCCTCTATTACAGCTCTTTTGGTCTTCTCAGCAATCTTTTTCTGGCTCTTTTAGCTGCTGGCCTCGCTTTGCTCTTTCAATCTTGGGTTGTGCCGGTGTCGGTGCTATTTCCTCTCTTGATTGGTCTTAGCCGTTTATTGGCAACTTTTATCAAAGAAGCAAAGTACCTGCCCGATCTGGCTACGCTAAATCTTTTTGAGTATGAAGGGCTTCAGCATTCAATAGATCTATCAGGGTTGGGAATACAGCTGTTCTGGCTAGCTTTGATTTGGAGCTCTGCTATATTCTTGACCTTGAAACGAGACGTTCGCTAGAGGTATGCTATAATGGAACTCATGAGACAGTATCGTATTTTGGTGGTTGATGATGACCGGAGCATTTTGAAGCTGGTGAAAAATGTCCTAGAGCTCGATGCTTATGATGTGACGACGCTTGATCGGATAGAAGAGCTAGAGCTGACGCATTTTGTCGGATATGACTTGATTCTGCTGGATGTGATGATGGAGCCTGTTAATGGTTTTGAGTTGTGCTCCTACATTCGTCCTCATCTTTCGTGTCCCATCATCTTTTTGACGGCTAAGGAGTTGGAGGCGGACAAGGTGGAAGGGCTCTTTCGCGGAGCAGATGACTATGTTGTCAAGCCTTTTGGGACCAACGAATTGCTGGCGCGTGTCAGGGCGCATCTTCGGCGGGAGGAAAGACGTGAGGAGCGCTATTCTGAGATTGCTTCTTGTCAATTTTATCCAGAGCGCTATGAAATTATCTGTTTTGGTAAAGTATTGAAATTCTCAGAGCGAGAGTTTAAGTTACTGCATTTACTAGCTAGCAATCCCAAGCAGACCTTTTCGGCTGAACGCCTGCATACCTTGCTTTACCCAGAAAGCTCAGAAACACAGCTTCGCT
>CAJPPL010000033.1:0-7327 GCA_905372585.1 Streptococcus oralis | reverse complement strand
ATACTCTAAAACATTACACAGATTATAGAGATGTTAAGGAGCACGTGCGTAGTCGTGAAGAGAAAGTTGACCGACATTTTGAAGATGAAAAAACCTTGTAAAAGTTTCTGATGTTTTCAATCTAGTCATGATTTCAGTACAATAGAGAGTATGTTTAGATTTGATGAAAAAGAATTTGTAGCAGAACTAGATCGCAAACGTGAGCAGCAATTCCTGAAGCGAGTAAGAGATTATGACGAGCAGATAGCTCCCTCCATGAGACTGAAAGGGTATAAACGAATAGACAGTACTGAGAGGACAGTTGTCTTCACATTTGGAGAGATGACCTTTTCTAGGAATCGCTGGCGAAAGGGAAAGAAAAGCTGTTATCCTGTAGATGAGTGGCTAGGTTTAGAAAAGTATATGCGTTATTCTCCAGAGTTGATTTTTCACATGGCAAAACACGCTTCTGTTTTATCCTATCGTGAAGTTTGTCGAACAGTTAAGATGGCTTATCGCCTGGAGATAACAAAGGACGCTGTTTTGAAGTCTGTAAAAATGGCAGGTAGACTCTTTTCAGAGAGGGAACGCTATCGGCTTTTTAGAGGTGATGAGCAACCGAAAAAAATTCAGGCAGATAAAATCTACCTGGAGGGAGATGGTGTGCTCGTCAAGACAACATCAAGCAATGATGAACGACACAATACAGACTTAGCCCATTTTCTGATTCATACGGGAGCGAAGAAGATTGGAAAAAATCGGTATGTACTCGAGAATAAGCATGAAATTATCCATACAAGCCATGAGCAAGCAAAGGAAGAATTGATAGACTATCTCTACAATCATTTTGAAATCACTGATCGAACTCTTCTTATCACTAACTCGGACAATGGTATAGGATATACTCGAAGAGTATTTCAAGAAATCAAGAAAGCTCTACGGATTAAACGTCATGAGCATTTCTGGGATGCTTATCATGTCAATGAAGAATTAAAAAGATTCCTGAAGCCGTACCCATCTACACTACTTGATCTTGCTTTTAAGGCCATCAAAAATCATCAGAAGAGCCTGCTTCAGACCGTACTAGATACAGTTGAATCTCTCATAGAAAGCCAGGAGGCTTTTGATAGCTTTTACAATTTCCGTAAAAAATTATTGAGAAATTTTGGGGATACCAGACCACCTAAACATCGAGGCTTGTCCTCTCATGGTATTGGGGTAATGGAGAGTCAACACAGAAAGGTCACCTACCGTATGAAACATCGAGGGATGTATTGGTCTATTGAAGGAGCTTGTACTATGGCTAGGATGATACTCCTTGAACGAATAGATCAGCTATACGAATTGTTTTTCGGGGATTGGCGGAATGAGTATGAGGAGTATAGGGCGAGCCGTTTAGGAGCAGGATTTCTTGTTGACCACCGTCCCCATGGAGCCGTTATACGAAAACGAGGGCGTAAGCGAAAGTAAGGAAAAGGTAAAGAAAATCCTCTAAAAAATGCAATTTTAGAGGTCTTTTTGCCATGTTTTTTAGACAAAACAGTTGCTTTTTTGCCTAATATGTGTTACAATAATAGAGTAAATAAAAACGAAAAAGGTGTAGAAGCAGCAACTCCTACACCACCGATTAAGACAAACACACACTTTGCTTAATCAGTCAAACAATATTGTAGCATAAATAGTGCAATATAGTCAAGGGCTGGGGTAAAGTGAGAAACTTTTTCCAGTTTTTTTGTCTGAAAAATCTCGCTTTCTTATTGAGTTATAAGGATATTTGATTATTCCCAAAAATTTAGACACAAAGATTTTCCATTTTGTTTATTGACATTTCCTCTAAAAAGGTGTATAATATTTTTATTATCAAACTATACTATACTATATAGGGGGTATTGAAATGAAATTTTCTAATCGTTTACTGCTATTCCTTGCAGGAGTTGTTTTTGTCCTTTTAGGACTTTTCCTATTTACAAACCCAGTAGCTAATCTTGTTGCTTACAGCTGGTGGATTGCATTTGGTTTACTGGTTTCTTCTATAGCAGCTATTTTAGGCTATTTCTCTGTACCAAAAGAGCTTCGCTCACCAGCTCATCTTTTCCAAGGGATTGTTAATCTTCTCTTAGCTCTTTACCTCGTTGCCTATGGCTTTGTGACGCTGCCAGTTGTCATTCCAACTATTTTAGGAATTTGGTTAATTGTAGAAGCCATTATAGCTTTCTTTAAAGGCAATCGTCTGGGATTGATTTTCCCTATTATTGGCAACCATATCATGTGGATAGCGTTGCTTGCATTTTTACTAGGTCTAGTGATTTTGTTCAATCCAGTAGCTACAAGTGTCTTTGTCGTTTATGTCGTTGCCTTTGCATTTTTAATTGTTGGTTTCACCTATATCCTTGATGCCTTTCGTAAATAATCTAGCTGCCATTTTGGGCATATTAAAATAGCTGGGAAGTTACATTCTCAGCTTTTTCTGTTGCCTCCTTAGCTCAGTTGGTAGAGCAGTAGACTCTTAAGCTATGGGGCGCAGGTTCGAGCCCTGCAGGGGGCACATCTAAATCAACAGAAATAAGCCTTGAAACCAAGGCTTTTTTTAACGTCTAATAGCTTTTTGTAGAAAAGTATTTAAAAATAAAAGAGAAGAGAATCTCTCACTCTCTTCTCAGTATATCTTATTAAATTTAGTTTTTCTTAATCTACCTGATTTTCCTTTGCAACGACAAATTCTTTAACCAGTCGATAGATAACAGCAAATACGGGGGTAAAGAATATCATTCCAAGTAGTCCGAAAAGATTCCCTCCAATACTAGCAGCCGCAAGCGTGAAAATAGCTGGCAAACCAATAGACTGACCTACAACTCTAGGATAAATAAGGTTTCCTTCAATCAGCTGTATAACTTGATATAGAAGAAGAGAAAGTAAGGCTTGAGTAGGACTCACTGTGAAGATAAAAATCGCTCCCACAACACAAGCAATCATAGGCCCTACATAAGGAATGAACGATAGCACTCCTGCAAAGATACCTGTCATTACTCCATAGGGTATCCCAAACACGCTGTAACCAACCGCTATCATAACTCCTATGATAACTGCTTCAATCAGCTGACTCATCAAAAATTGGTCATAAGTCTCTAGTGCTACTTGTCCAATGTAAGTCAACTTTATCACCACCTTCTCTGGAAGAAAAACTTTTAGAAGTCGACTCGTCATCGCTGCCAAATGTTCCTTACTGGATAAAAATAAAAAGGTGAAGACTATAATCAAAAAGGCATTCATCAAACTTGAAAAAATATTGCCGATATTACTAGTCAGACCTGATAAAAAACCTATCAAAGCTTGGCTAATAGAACTAGATTGTCCCTGTATGCCTGATACGATAGTTGACAACATGTCTTTGGTTACAAATTCCGAGCTGCCTAGCAATTTCCCAAGTTGAGTAAGGACTGTTGAAAGGACTGTTCCCAGCTGACTAATAGTCTGGGCTAGGGTTGGCAGCACCAAAACCAAAAGAGCAATCACGATTAAGATAAGAGCTAGGAAAACAAGTACCATGGCAATCGGACGACGCAACTCTGCCTTTACCTTCAATTTAACTAAGTACTGTTCAATTTTTTTCATAGGAACATTAAGCACAAAAGCAATAACAGCACCATAAATCAAGGTTGATATTACATCAAAGAGAGAGATTGCTCCTGATATAAAGCTCGATGCATTCAGAATTACAAGAGCAACCAGCCCTATAAAAAGTATTAACGGGGTGTATTTTTTTACTAAGTTCATAAATTCTCCTTAATAAACATGTTTAGATACGACTATACTATTTGGTTTTTCAAACTCTCGATTAAGGTAGGCTTGGTAAGTTCCTGGAGCGATAAATCCTTTGGGTGAGAGGATATCGGTGCCAGCCTGACCGACTATGGTATCAGCCAAGAGCACACAGTTTGTAGATAAGACAAAGTAGGATTTAAACTTAGATTTGATAAATTTATAAAGTTCCCCATCTGTCTCATGTCTGATTTTATAAGCGTAGGTGTAGTCTTCCTTACCATCACCTGTCATGATTTTATCTGCACTTGGCTCCCATGGAATCGTCAGTTGTTTCAATTCAGCCAACTTTTTCTGAACTGCTTTTTCCATTTCAGGCGTCAAATCTATCCCATAACCAAAAAGCGTTTTTTGACTCTCACGTTTACATAGGTCAATGTACTTGTCACGATCACAGAAATATAAGACACCATCTCCTACCATGCCAAATAAGGTCTCAGAAGACGGATCATAGTTGCCATAAGAAATAACACGGCCTTGATAGCAGATATCCACATGACCAATAGCTGAAAACAGGGAGGTCTCAGCTGTATGAACAAAAATTTCTAGCTCTGCTGTCTTACCAGACTTCACTATTCCAAGATGGATATCTTCTTCCTCATCAGCATTTTCCAGCATAAATTTGTTAATTTTTGCTAAAGTTCTTGCAGGGATGAGAGCGGCTAGGACAATAGGTAAGCTAATTCTAATGCGACGTTTGAGATGGTTTTTCCCAATTTCCCCTTCAAATAAGAAACCGTCACGGATATTGGACAGACCATAAAGGAAAAAATAAGCCCCTAAAACAAAGAGTTGAAAGACAGAATTTCCCGTAGAGGACAAAAGACTAGCTCCACCAAGAAAAACTAGTAGAATACCATCTAGTAAGAGACGAAAACGAGGTCGAATATTATTTTTACGGTAGAGAACATAGGTGACAAGATTAATCGTGGCCCCAAAAATCTGATAAACTCCAATCACAAGAGCCAGAACATAAATCGGTATATCAGTCGCAAGATTAGAACCTAGCAAATATCCCAGCACTAACAATTTAACCAGTGCAACTCCCAAGGTATCCGTTGACTGGCTTTTTTTGAAAACTCTTAATAGCAAATCTACGACCGTTGCTATCCAAGCTAAAAACAGAACCAGGCGAATAACTGTTACTGGCAACCAAGTCCCCGTGACCATCAAGATGAGACCTAGCAGAACAAACAAGAACCCCTGAGCAAGTAATTTCTTACCTGTCAGACCTAAAGATAGAATTTTCGCCATATAAAAACCTTTCAACAATAAAAATTAAACACTCCGATTAAACTGACTAGTAAATAGCCAACACTACAAACAGCCTGTGCCAGCAACATATGGTGACTAGAAATGACTGTAGTAATGTCACCATCTTGTCTTATGCACTTCTAAAATTTGTTTTATTGATTCGAAAACAAAGCTAATAAAAATTAACTAAACTTGAGAGATAAGTACAATTGAGACGAAAAAATGTATAACCAATTCAACTTGTTAAGGTAAGAAAGCATTATTTCCAATCTATTAATTATTCATCTATTACCTATTATGACACAATATTCCCTATAGTTCAACTTTTTACTTGTTTTTATATTACACGGACTAAAAAGTTTTCAACAGTTGATTGCATGTGTTTTAATAAGTTTTAACCTTTCTTGGTTAGATAAAAAAAGAACCATACAGTTTAGAATCTGTATGGTTTTTGCCCCACTTTTGTCCCATTTTTAAATCATGACATTGAAAATACCTAAAATCACTTATATTTCAATATTTTTAATTGCTCTCAATATGAAAGTCCTTTCCAAATCCCTGTAGGGGGCATCTAAATACAACAGGAAAAAGCCTTGATTTACAAGGCATTTTTGTGTAGTCTTAGCACTAAAAAACGATAGAAAAAACACCCCTTCTGAACTGCACCCCAAAAGTTAGACAGAAAAAACCTAACTTTTGTGGCGCAGTTCATTCGCGTCACATGAAGTTATTTAAGCATATCCTTTTCTCTCATTGCCATTTTCTGTTATAATAAACTATACTTCTAAAATAGAAAGGACTTAAGATGACAACTCTTATTAAACATAAACGTGTAGAATTTTCAGAACTTTTTTATGACTTAGTTTTTGTTTTTGCAATTTCAAAAGTAACTACTTTAATTGACCATCTTCATAACGGTATTTTGACTTGGAATTCTTTCCTTGATTTTTTCATTGCTACTTTGTTTCTCATCGATTCCTGGATGATTCAAACCGATTATACCAATCGCTATGGAAAGAACTCTTTATTTAACATAGTAATCATGTTTATCAAAATGGGAATTTTACTCTTTATAGCCAATATGATTGGACCTGATTGGCAACAATATTTTCATTATCTCTGTTGGGCTATTGGTACATTAACCCTTACCTTATTTTTCAATATTTGGTTGAATTTTTTAGAAAATCAACCGATGATGCTAATCGGGAAAGTATCAAAGGTTTTCTATGGATAACAGGTCTAGGAAGTTTAGGATTCTATCTAGCAGCTCTTCTTCCTATTTACCTTAGAGTCTATATCTTATTTGCTAGTATTCTGCTAACATTTATTATGCCAAGTATCTTGCTTAATAAAGATAAGCATTACCAGGTAAATCTCCCCCATTTAATCGAGCGCATCTCCCTTCTTGTCATTATTACGTTTGGAGAGATGATTACGGAGCTAGCTAACTTCTTTACAATCGAGAATTTCTCGATTTATTCGGTTCTTTATTTCATTATTATGATTTCTCTGTTCTTGTTTTATTTTGGTCAATTCGACCATGCTATTGATGAAAAATCTAATCAAAAGGGACTATTTCTAATTTACAGTCACTATCCTATTTTCATTGGACTTCTTATGATGACCGTTTCGATGAGTTTTCTTCTGAATCCTGAAGCTAATCGTCTCTTTGCAACCAGCTTCTCTTATATCGGATTTGGCCTCTTTCAAGCTGCTGTCCTAGTAAATGGGCCCCATAACAAACACTATCTTCGCTATTCGAAAAGTTACTACTGTGTCCAAGCGACACTCTATCTGGCTGCCTTGATTCTCTCTTTAATCTTTGCTTCTAATCCTATAATAGTAGTGAGTATAACAACCATTTTAGCTCTAGCTATAGCCATTCATTTTATTTATTTTTATATGACACAGAATAAAAAATATTCCAAATCTAACTGGGGATTATTTTAATGAGTTTATAACATTAAAAAGCTTTGGGAACCAAGGCTTTATATGATATCAATCACCGACCACGAAAATGTTTAGCTTACAGAACTGCTAGTGAAGCTCTAGAGGATGAGTTCGAGTAAATGTTGCACTTATTCTTGCAATTTATCATTTACTTGATGCACGAACTCGATATTTTTTTCGTTAATTTGTTTTTGCCCCACTTTTGCCCCATTTTTAAATCCTGACATTGAAAATACCTAAAAGTATTTCCCTAAAATCAGCTATATTTCAACATTTTTGTTTATTTTCAATATGAAAAGTTCTTACAAATTCATGCAGGGGGCAT
>CAJPPL010000032.1:0-7856 GCA_905372585.1 Streptococcus oralis | reverse complement strand
GAATATACAGGCAAGATTGAAGCTAAAGGCACTCAGGAACCAGGCAAAGAGGGAGAGTCCTTAGTTCAAGAACCACAGGCGGAATATACAGGCAAGATTGAAGCTAAAGGTACACAAGAGCCAGGCAAAGAGGGAGAATCCTTAGTTCAAGAACCACAGGTGGAATATACAGGCAAGATTGAAGCTAAAGGTACTCAGGAGCCAGGTAAAGAAGGTGAGTCGGTAGTTCAAGAAAAGTTACCTGAATATAAAGTAACTGAGGGCGTGGTTACGAAAGAAACTACTACGGAGATTGACTATAAGACAGAAATTATCGAAGATCCAACCAAATATACGGATGAAGAAACTGTCATCCAAGATGGAGAAAAGGGTAGTCAAATTACCAAAACGACTTATAAGACTATTGAGGGTGTTGAGACTGACCAAGTTATAAATACAGCTACAACTGTCATCAAAGAACCGGTCACTAAAAAAATAAGTCGTGGTACGAAACCAATTGAAGGAACTCTGGTAGAAGAAAGTCTTGAAAAGATTCCGTTTAAGGAAAAGGTTGAAGAAGATGATCAACTGAAAAAAGGTGAAAGAGTTACTGTCAAAGAAGGAAAAGACGGACAGAAAAAGGTTATAAAGACTTATAAGACAATTAAAGGACTGAAGACTGAAGAAGCACCAAAAGTTGTCGAACAGGTTTTGGAGTTAGATCAAGACCGTATCGTTAAATTAGGAACTAAAAACTTTGAAAAACCAATTTTAAGTTTGTCGCTTATCGATGTTAAAGATTTAAAACGAACATCTCAAATTCGTTACAATTTGGAAAACCCAAGTAAGGCAACTATAAAATCCATTACCCTAACTCTTAAAAAGGGTGATGAAATTGTCAAAACATTGACTATTTCGCCAGACAACTTAACAGCTAGTCTGACAGATTTGCAGTACTACAAGGATTATAAACTCGAAACCAAAATGGTTTATGACCGTGGTGAGGGTGATGAAGAAGAAGTTCTGAAAGAAGAACCTCTAAGAATTGACCTCAAAAAAGTTGAAGTCAAAAATATTAAAGAAACAAGCTTAATAAGTGTTGATACTGATGGTGTTGAAACGGATAGTAGCTTCTTAACTTCTGTTCCAACTGATGTAAAACCATACTATCTAAAAATCGCTACGCATGATAATAAGGTGACCCGTCTTGCTGTGGATAAAATCGAAGAAGTTACTGTCGATGGAAAAACACTATACAAGGTCACTGCTAAAGCTCCTGATCTAGTTCAGCATACTAATGGTAATGAACTCAGTGAAGAATATGTTCATTATTTTGCCAAGCCAAAATCTCACGAAGAGAATGTCTACTACGATTTCAATGAATTGGTAAAAGCAATGCAAGCTAATCGTAAGGGGACGTTTAAGCTTGGTGCAGATTTGAACGCAGCAAATGTTCCAACTCCAAATAAACAATATGTACCAGGTGTATTTAATGGTCATTTAACAAGTGTTGATGGAAAACAATATACCATTCATAATATCGCTCGACCATTGTTTGAGCGTATTGAAAATGCTTCTGTGAAAAATATCAATCTTGGCAATGTGAATATTAATATGCCTTGGGCAGAAAATATTGCACCCGTTGCAAGAATTGTTAAAAATGCTGTAATCGAAAATGTCAAAGTTACAGGCCATATTATTGCGAAAAATGATATTGCTGGTGTGGTTAATAAATTAGATGGTGAGGGTGCTAAAGTTAATAATGTTGCTTTCATTGGTAAAATTGATGGTGTTGGGGATAAAGGATGGAATCTTGCTGGTATTGTGGGTGAGATTTGGAAAGGCCATGCGAATAAAACATATGTAGAAGCTGATATTACAGCAACTAAGGCCCGGGCTGCTGGTCTTGCGTCTACTGTTGACAATAGTTCGGACCCTAATGGTATCGGTAAATATGGGACTGTACGAAATTCAGTCTCTAAAGGAACAATTAAAGTTAAATCACCTGTAGATGTTGGAGGTTTCATCAGTAAGAACTGGGTATGGGGTAAACTTGAAAATAATGTTTCAATGATGAAAGTTGAGAACGGTGAAGAATTCTATGGTTCCGGTGATATTGATTACGATGGGGGATACTTCACGAATAATGCTCTTGAAAGAAACTTTGTTGTAAAAGATGTTAGTGCAGGTAAACATTCGTTCAAATATTCTCGTTCACATAGAATTAGAGAAATTAATATCGAAGAAGCTAATACCAAGATTGATGCAATGGGAATCACTGCTGATAAGTTTGAAATTAAACCTCTAATTGAGGACACTCTCAACAACACAAAATCATTAGATGAGACCTATAAAGATACTCAAGATTACAGAATTGACCGTGAACTTGCTTATCGCAACATCGAAAAATTACAACCTTTCTATAATAAAGAGTGGATTGTCAATCAGGCCAATAAATTGGAAGCCAGTTCAAACTTGGTTACGAAAGAAGTTCTTTCTGTTACAGGTTTGAAAAATGGACAGTTTGTAACTGACTTGTCAGATGTTGATCATATTATGATTCATTATGCTGATGGTACTAAGGAAGAAAAAGTTGTCACACGTAAAGCTGATTCTCAAGTCCAACAAGTTCGTGAATATAGTATCGAAGGTCTTGGTGACGTCGTTTATACACCGAATATGGTTGTTAAAGATAGAACACAATTAATCAACGATATTAAAGCAAAATTAGCAGGTGTTGAATTGATTTCACCTGAAGTGCGTGCGTTAATGGACAAACGTGGTAAAGCTGAAGAAAATACTGATGGTCGTAAAGATGGTTATATTAAAAATCTATTCCTTGAAGAAAGCTTTGAAGAAACGAAAGCTAATTTGGATAAATTAGTCAAAGCTTTAGCCGAAAACGAAGACCATCAATTGAATAGTGATGAAGCTGCCATGAAAGCTCTTCTTAAAAAAGTAGAAGACAACAAAGCTAAAATTATGATGGCTCTTACTTATTTAAATCGTTATTATGGATTTAAATACAATGATATGAGCATTAAAGACCTTATGATGTTCAAGCCTGATTTTTATGGTAAGAACGTTAGCGTTATCGATAGATTGATTCAAATTGGTTCACGTGAACATTTCTTGAAAGGGGACCGAACTCAAGATGCTTATCGTGATGTGATTGCGGGAGCAACAGGTAAAGGTAATTTAAATGACTTCTTAACATATAACATGAAACTCTTTACAGAAGATACTGATATGAATGTATGGTATAAGAAAGCTATTTCTCATACTAACTATGTAGTTGAGAAACAATCATCTAACCCTGATTTTGCTAATAAGAAATATCACTTATATGAAAACTTAAATAACGGTGAACATGGTCGATACATTTTACCACTTCTTAATACGAAGAAGGCTCACATGTTCTTAATTTCAACGTACAATACGCTAGCGTTTAGTGCATTTGAGAAATATGGTAAGAATACAGAATCTGAACGTGAAGCGTTTAAGAAAGAAATCGATTTACGTGCACAAGAGCAAATTAATTACTTAGACTTCTGGTCAAGACTTGCTGCTGATAATGTACGTAATCAATTGTTGAAATCTGAAAATATGGTTCCATCAGCAATTTGGGATAACCAAGATGTTCCAGGTAATGGATGGGCTGACCGAATGGGTCATAATAAGAATGGTGACTATGCTCCAGTTCGTGAGTTCTATGGACCTACAGGTAAATGGCACGGATATAACGGTATGGGTGCGTATGCTTATATCTTTTCTAACCCACAAAATTCAGAGGCTGTATACTACATCATCTCTAGTATGATTAGTGATTATGGTACATCTGCATTCACTCACGAAACAACTCATATCAATGACCGTATGGCCTACTTAGGAACATGGCGTCACCGTGAAGGGACAGATATTGAATCATTTGCTCAAGGTATGCTACAATCGCCATCTCTTACAAACTATAATGGTGAATATGGTTCACTTGGATTAAATATGGCGTACGAACGTAAAAATGATGGTACACAAATTTATAACTATGATCCTAATATGTTAAGTAGTCGTGAGAAGATTGATCACTACATGAAGAACTATAACGAATCAATGATGATGCTTGATTACTTAGAAGCAGAATCTGTCATCAAGAAAAATACTGGAACTAACGATAAGTGGTTCAAGAAAATCGATAAGAAATATCGCGAAAAAGCGAGCTATAATAAGTTAGAAGGTGCACCACACCAATGGGATTTAGTTCGTGATTTAAATGATGATGAGAAGAGTATGAAACTGACAGCTATTGATCAACTTGTAGATAACAACTTCGCTACTAAACACGGGCTACCAGGTAATGGTCATTACCGTACTGAAGGATTCGATTCTGCTTATACTGTTGTGAATATGATGACTGGTATATACGGTGGTAACACAAGTAAGAGTACGGCTGGCTCAATCTCATTCAAACACAATACATTCCGTATGTGGGGCTACTACGGTTACCTTGATGGATTCTTAGGGTATGCATCTAACAAGTATAAACAAGAATCTAAAGCAGCCGGTAACGTAGGTCTAGGTGATGACTTTATCATCCAAAAAGTTTCTAAAGGTAGATTTAATACATTAGAAGAGTGGAAGAAAGAATGGTATAAAGAAGTCAGAGCTAAAGCTGAGAAAGGTTTTGTAGAAATTGAAATTGATGGTCAAAAGATTTCAACATATGAAAAACTTCAAGAGCTATTCGATGCTGCAGTTGAAAAAGACCTTCAAGGTAATAAATTTGATAATACAGTGAATCTTAAATGGAAAGTTTACAAACAACTCTTGCAGAAATCAGACGGATTTACTGGAGATTTATTCACTAAATAGTAGATAGGATTAGTAAAATGAAAAAAGGTAGATCAGCTTTGTCTGTATCTGCCTTTTTGTGCTATACTTAAGATATGCATAGAAAAACAGTGATTGATTTTAGGGCTTTGGGGGAGAGATACACCTTCACTCAGCCTATCAAAGAGTTAAAAACGAGAGATTTATCAGAAGTGGCAGACTTGCTGGCACAAGTGGAAAGCTACCAAGAGCAAGGGTATTATGTGGTGGGCTATGTCAGTTACGAGGCTGCACCTGCATTTGAGGAGAAATTAGCAGTTCATAAAGCTCCTTTACTGGCAGAGTATCTGTTATATTTTACAGTTCATGACAGGGTAGAAACATCGCCTATTCCTCTGACTTATGAGGAAGTAGATCTGCCTTCAAAGTGGCAGGAAGTAACGTCTGAAGCAGACTATGAAAAAGCTATTTCCCAGATTCACCATCATTTGCGTCAGGGGGACACCTACCAGGTAAATTACACTGTCCAACTCAAGCAAGACTTGAGTGTCAATCCTTTTGCCATTTACAATCGTATGGTGGTAGAGCAGGAGGCGGGCTACAATGCCTATGTTGAACATGATGAGATGGCAGTGATTTCCATGAGCCCAGAGCTCTTTTTTGAGCAAAATGACCGGGAATTAACGACTCGCCCAATGAAGGGAACAACCCAGCGAGGAGTGACTGACCAAGAAGACCTTGCCCAAGCTAGCTGGTTGGAGCAAGATCCTAAAAATCGCTCTGAAAATATGATGATTGTGGACCTCTTGCGCAATGACATGAACCGTATTTCTGAGGTGGGGAGTGAGCATGTAGAACGTCTGTGTCAAGTGGAGCAGTATTCAACTGTTTGGCAGATGACTTCAACCATCAAGAGTCAGTTACGACCGAATGTTGACCTAGTTGAAATCTTCCGTTCGCTCTTTCCATGCGGTTCCATAACGGGAGCACCGAAAATTGCGACCATGGAAATCATCAAGAACTTGGAGCCCCAACCCAGAGGAGTCTACTGCGGAACGATTGGTCTCTTGCTTCCAAATGGACGACGGATTTTCAATGTCGCCATTCGGACCATTCAACTCTATATGGGCCAAGCTATCTATGGAGTTGGAGGCGGGATTACTTGGGATAGTACTTGGGAGTCTGAATACCGTGAAGTTCATCAAAAGGCGGCTGTACTCTATCGTAAACAACCACGTTTCCAATTGATTACAACTGGGAAAATCAGTCAAAAACAACTACTTTTTGAAGATCAACATCTGGAAAGACTGACAAAGGCTAGTCGATATTTTACCTATCCTTTTAATCCGGAAGAAGTGAGACAAAAGATAGAGAAAGAGTGCCAAGTTTGTGATGCTAATCAAGACTACCGCTTGCGAATCATCCTCAGCAAATCTGGAGAGATAGAACTCAGTAGCCAAATCTTAACACCCCTTAGTCCAAGTTTCTGTCAGGCTCAACTTTGTCTGCAAGAAGCAGATTTGAATCAAGCGTTTACCTACTTTAAAACAACTAATAGACCACACTTAAGTCTAGGGGAACAGGAAATCATTTACCATAATGCAGCAGGAGAACTACTTGAGACCTCTATTGGAAATCTGGTCTTAAAAATTAATGGTAAACTCTACACACCGCCTACCAGTCTAGGAATTTTACCAGGAATCTACCGCCAGCATTTGCTGGAAAGAGGACTGGTAGATGAAAAAGTCTTGACTTTAAAAGACCTAGCTCAGGCGGAGGCTATCTATGGCTGTAATGCAGTCAGAGGCTTGTATGAGTTGGAAGTGATATAACTATGGATTTTTCAATTAAGTTTTAGATTTATTTGTTAATATTTAATATTTGATTTGAAAGCAAAATTAAATATATGGTATACTATAAGTATAAATCAATAAAAATAATGGAGATTTTTATGAAAAAATCAAAAAAAATTTTAGTAACCAGCTTAGCAACTGCAACACTGGGACTTATTGCATTATCAGATACAACTGGAGACTTTCCTTTTTCGGCTCAGCATGTTTCTGCTCAAGAAAAGGATGCATCTAAAAATGGTAAGGTTGTAAAAGAGAATACAACTTCGGCATCAAATCAAGCTGAAAAATCAAAAACACCAGCGCAAAATCCTGCTGAGAAACCAAAAACACCAGCACCGAAACCAGAACCAAAACCAGCGCCAAAGCCAGCGCCGAAACCAGCTGAGAAACCGAAAACACCAGCTCAAAAACCTGCTGAGAAACCTAAAAATACAAGTCCTAAAGAGGATAAGTCCAAATCTACAGCTCAGTCTGGTTGGGTAGGCTCATCGTACTATGAAAATGGTACTAAAGTTACTAATAAGTGGATTTTTGATAAAAAAGCTAATTCTTATTTCTATCTAAATGCTTCGGGAAACTATGTCCAAAATGCTTGGGTAGGCAATTACTATCTAAAATCAGATGGTAAAATGGCTAAGAGTGAATGGATTTATGATAAAAACTATGGATCCTATTATTATCTAACCGCAGAAGGTAGCTACGCTCGAAACGCATGGGTAGGTAATTACTATCTCAAATCAAATGGGAAGAGAGCTAAAAATGAATGGATTTATGACAATAACTATGGGTCATACTATTATTTAACAGGAGAAGGCAGCTACGCTCGCAACACATGGGTAGGCAATTACTATCTTAAATCAGATGGTAAGATGGCTAAAGCTGAGTGGATTTATGACAAAAACTATGGATCCTATTATTATCTAACAGCAGAAGGAAGCTACGCTCGCAACAAATGGGTAGGTAATTACTATCTAAAATCAGATGGAAAGATGGCCAAAAATGAATGGGTAGATGGTGGCCGGTATTATGTAGGAGACGATGGTGTGTGGCAACCAAAACCAGCGCCAAAGCTAGCACCAAAACCCGCTGAGAAACCGAAAACGCCAGCACCAAAACCAGCTGAGAAACCGAAAACGCCAGCTCAAAAACCCGCTGAGAAACCAAAAACACCAGCACAAAAACCCGCTGAGAAACCGAAAA
>CAJPPL010000031.1:0-8349 GCA_905372585.1 Streptococcus oralis | reverse complement strand
ACCCCTTGACCAACGGACCTTGAGCTTTTCAACTCTTTCTATTATACCTACTTTTTTACCTTTGTCAAGGACTTTTTTCCTCTTTACCGAAATTCTGAAAAGATTAGGGAAAGAGCCAGTTAAACTGACTCCTTCTATTTATCTTTCCAATTTGTCGCACGTTCCTCTCCCCACCAGTAAGGAATCAACTCGGCAACCTTAATTGTTTTTCTTGTTTCGTAGTCCATCATGAACTCTGCTTCTTTGTTTTCAGCATTCAATTCTAAGAGAAATTCTCTGCAAGCGCCACAGGGCATACCTGATCCTTCGCCGTAGGGAGGTTTATCTCGAAAGGCGAGGATTTTCTTAACTTTGGTTTGTCCTGAAAATTGATACATATTGAAGAGAGCCGCTCGTTCTGCACAGAGATGAAAAACGCCACAAGTGCCCTCCATACAAAATCCTGTGAAGATCTGACCATCTTCTGCTTCTACTGCAGCAACAACATGGTTAGCATAAACAAAGTCAGAAACTTCATGAGGATTGTATAAGGCTCGTGCTTCTTCATACATTTTTTCCCATGTATCCATCGGAAGTCCTTTTTATTTAGAAATCTCTTTCAGTATGTTTTCAATATGCTGGATTGACTTTTCACGTCCGAGTAAGAAAATGGTGTCTGGTAATTCTGGTCCATGCATTTCACCTGAAACGGCAATACGAATCGGCATGAAGAGGTTTTTCCCTTTGATACCTGTTTCTTTTTGAACTGCTTTGATTTGTGGGAAGATGTTTTCTGTCACAAATTCCTCATCTGTCATGGCTTCTAGTTTCGCTTTGAAGGCTTCTAGAACAACAGGAACGGTTTCTCCTGCCATGACCTCGCGCTCAGCATCTGTCAGCTCTGGGAAGTCTGAGAAGAAAAGGTCTGTCAATGGAACGATTTCATCCACTGACTTCATTTGTGGTTTGTAGAGTTCCACCAATTTTTCGGCCTTGTCAGTCAAGCGTCCTGCTTCTTCTAGGAATGGTTTTGCCATTTCAAAGATGGTTGCTAAGTCAGCTCTCTTGATGTAATCATTGCTCATCCAGTCCAGTTTTTTCTGGTCGAAGGCTGCTGGAGACTTGCTAAGGCGGTTTTCATCAAAGAGTTTAATCAATTCCTCACGAGAGAAGATTTCGTCTTCCCCACCAGGGTTCCAGCCAAGAAGGGCAATAAAGTTAAAGACTGCTTCTGGAAGATAGCCTTTTTTACGGTAGTCTTCGATAAACTGAAGGGTGTTAGTGTCCCGTTTAGACAATTTTTTACCCGTTTCAGAGTTGATGATCAAAGTCATGTGACCGAACTCTGGCGCTTCCCAACCAAGAGCCTCATAAACCATGAGCTGTTTTGGGGTGTTGGCAATATGGTCATCACCGCGGATAACATGAGAAATCTGCATATCGTGGTCATCAATAACAACAGCAAAGTTGTAAGTTGGGTAGCCATCTTTCTTTTGAATCACCCAGTCACCACCGATGTTGCCACCTTCAAACTCGATATCACCTTTGACCATATCATGCCATTTGTAGATACCAGACTCATTAACAGCCAAACGGACAGTTGGGATAATACCAGCTGCTTCACGTTCTGCGATGTAGGCAGCTTTTTCTTCTTCGCTCATACCAAGATATTCATTGATGTAACGTGGTGTTTCGCCAGCTGCTTCTTGGCGTTCACGCTCAGCCGCCAACTCTTCTTCTGTGACGTAAGATTTGTAGGCTTTTCCTTCAGCTAGCAATTGGTCGATGTATTTTTGATAGAGTTCCAAACGCTCAGACTGGCGGTAGTTTGCATGAGTTTCTGGGCTCTCATCCCAATCCATACCCAACCAGCGAAGATTTTCAAGCTGTGAACGTTCTCCATCCTCAACATGGCGTTTACGGTCAGTATCTTCGATACGAATGATAAAAGTTCCACCATGATGGCGTGCGTAAAGGTAGTTAAACAATGCTGTACGGGCATTTCCGATGTGTAGTAGTCCTGTTGGACTTGGTGCGTAGCGTACGCGGATATCTTTTGACATAGTTTCTCCTATAAAGTCTCTAGGCGTCTGCCTTTTTGCTTTCTATATTATATCACAAGTCTCGCCTGAGTCCAATGTCTACGAATAAAGAGAGTAAAAAGAGTGGGCAAGCCACTCTTTTCTTCTATTATAGACGTGCGTTAAGCTCTTTGCTCAATTCTTCAAACCCTGGTTTTCCAAGAAGGGCAAACATGTTGCGTTTGTAGGCTTCAACACCTGGTTGGTCAAATGGGTTGATGGCATTCAAGTAACCTGAAAGGGCAATTGCCAATTCGAAGAAGTAGATAGTGTAACCAAGAGTGAAAGCGTCTTGCTCTGGAAGAGTCACGTACATGTTTGGCACATCACCGTCAGTGTGGGCAAGAAGAACACCGTCAGTTGCTTTTTTGTTTACAAAGTCAACGTCTTTTCCTTGAAGGTAACCAAGTCCATCAAGGTCTTCTTCCAAAGTAGGGATAATCACGTTCTTACGTGGTTTGTCAACACGGACAACTGTTTCAAACATGATACGAGTTCCTTCTTGGATAAATTGACCCAATGAGTGCAAGTCAGTTGAGAAGTTTGCTGAAGTTGGGTAAATACCTTTTTGGTCTTTCCCTTCTGACTCACCAGCCAATTGTTTCCACCATTCTGAGAAGTATTGAAGTGATGGCTCGTAGTTTACCAAGATTTCAGTAGCGTAACCTTTACGGTAAAGGATGTTACGAACTGCTGCGTATTGGTAAGCTTCATTTTCTGAAAGTTTGTCTGAAGTATAGTCTTTACGAGCTGCGTTCGCACCTTCCATAAGAGCTTTGATGTCTGCACCTGATGCTGCGATTGGAAGCAATCCAACTGCTGTCAATACTGAGAAGCGTCCACCGATGTCATCTGGAACCACAAATGTTTCCCAACCGTTGGCATCTGCTTCAACCTTAACAGCACCTTTTTGGCGGTCAGTTGTTGCGTAGATACGTTTGTTAGCTTCTTCTTGTCCGTATTTCTTAACCAAGAGTTCTTTGAAGACACGGAAAGCGATCGCTGGTTCAGTTGTTGTACCTGATTTAGAAATCACGTTTACTGAGAAGTCTTTGTCAGCTACGTACTCTACCAAGTCAGCAAGGTAAGTAGATGAGATTGAGTTTCCTGCGTAAAGGATTTGTGGAGCTTTGCGTTCTTCTTTTGTTTGCAAGTTAGCAAAGTGGTGGTTCAAGAAGTCGATAGCTGCTTTGGCACCAAGGTAAGATCCACCGATACCAATTACAACCAAGACATCGCTGTCTGATTTGATTTGCTCAGCAGCTTTCAAGATGCGGTCGAATTCTTCGCGGTCGTAGTTTTCAGGAAGGTCCAACCAACCCAAAAAGTCGCTACCAGCACCAGTTCCTTTACGAATCAGTTCGTCTGCAGCTGTTACTTGTGCTTGCATGTATTCCACTTCATGTGGAGCAACAAATTTATCTAAAACTTTTGAATAATCAAATTTAATATGTGACATGATAATCCTCCAAAATTTCTTCTTTTCTATCATAACGCTTACCTTCGATTTTTTCAAGCTTTTTTATTGAATTTGCCCAATTTTTATCAGAATTCAAACGTTTGCGTAAATTTGCTAAAATATAAAAAATCTGAAAGGACGAATAAAAACGGCTAGAGACTCTAACCGTTACAATTCATTTAATAAATACTCAAATAGTTCTAAATTGCCATCTTCTTCATTGACCAGAAACTCTGGGTGCCACTGCAAGCCGATGATACGATGCTCGTCGACAGACTCAATCGCTTCGATGGTCTGGTCTCTTGGATCAATAGCAGTTACACGGAAATTAGGCGCCAGGTCTTTGATGCTTTGACGATGGACTGAATTGACTTGACTTTCTTTACCAAACAACTTAGCCACCACGCTTCCTTCTACTGTCTCAATAGAATGAGATGTTCCAAAAGGCAAGCCTTGCCAGTGACCTTCAATTTCTTGGTGGAGAGTGCCGCCAAAAGCAACATTGACCAGCTGAACTCCGCGACAGATTGCCATAATTGGTTTATTCTGACGGAGCGCTTCTTTCAAGAGAGCTAGTTCAAACTCATCGCGTACAAGGTTGTAATCATCGCTCTCAATGGTCTTTTTCTCTCCATAAAACTGGGGATGGACATTTTGTCCACCTGTCAAGATGAGTTTGTCAATCATTTCCACATAATCGCGCACAATGGACTCATCCCCTACAGGAATCACTAAAGGGAGACCTCCGACTTGACGAATGCTCTCTGCAAATTTACAGGATACAGATGAGTGAATGTTTTTCCCTTCTGCATCTACAGGACATAGATTTGCAGCAACTCCTACAACCGTTCTAGCCATGATATGTCTCCTTTCGATTTTCTTGCGACAGTCTTATCTTATCACTCCAACCCTTTCCTGTCTAATATGTTTTTTTAAAGACCGTGATAAGTATTTTTTATGGACAAGAAAAAGCTGCCCAACGAGGACAACTTCTTTTTTATTCGAAGACAAATTGATTGTGATACAGTTCCGAGTAGAAACCGCCGAGTTTGAGCAACTCGTGATGATTTCCACGTTCAATAACCTCTCCATCTTTGAGGACAATAATCTGATCGGCATTGAGGATGGTCTTGAGACGATGGGCAATAACAAAACTGGTTCGTCCTGCTACAACTGCCTCCATAGCATGCTGGATTTTGCTTTCTGTTACGGTATCCACATTGGAAGTCGCTTCATCTAAGATTAGGACTTGAGGATCTGTCATCAAGGTTCGAGCGATGGAAATCAATTGTTTCTGCCCAGTCGAGAAGATATTTTGCTCATCATCAATAAGGGTATCATACTTGTCAGGCAAGCTTTCGATATAGTCATGAATATGAGTTGCCTTGGCAGCTGCTTCGACCATTTCCTGACTGGCATCTGGCACACCAAAGCGGATATTGTCTCGGATTGTTCCGCTAAACAAGACCGAATCCTGCAGGACAATCCCGACCTTGCTCCGCAGACTGTCCAAGTCGTAGTCACGGATGTCTTTGCCATCAAAGCAAATGCTGCCTGCATCCACATCGTAGAAACGATTGATGAGGTTCATGATGGTCGTTTTCCCTGAGCCAGTCGGACCGACAACTGCTATCATCTGCCCCTTAGGAGCTGAAATGCTAACATCTTTTAAAATCGGCTTGTCTGGCACATAAGAGAAATCAATGTGACTGATTTCAACGCCTTCTCGCAATTCCGTAAAGGCAGGGGCATTTTGCGGACGAATCTCTTCTTCTGCATCGAACATTTCTTGGATACGATCCGCCCCAGTAAAGGCCAACTGGAGGCTCCCCCAACTCGCAGCCACCTGGATAATCGGCTGGTAGTACTGCTGAGAAAATTGGGTAAACATGACAATCAAACCTAGGGCTGTTGTTGTTTCGATACTTGGATCGTTCAGCAGGACCGCAGAACCAGCAAAAATGACGATGGCCGTATTGACCAAGCTCATCCCATTCATAACTGGAAAGAGGATACCTGAGAACATTCTCCCTTTAAAAGTTGCCTTGCGCACGCGCTCATTTTGCTCCACAAAGCCTGCTACGATATCATCTTGAATTCCTTGTACGATAACAGCTTTCTGTCCAGAAATACTCTCGTCCATGTAGGCGTTTAGTTTCCCAACCTCTTTTTGCTGGAGATTAGTGTACTTGCGGGCCATTTTCACGATGAAGACCAACATGAGAAAGGCCACTGGAGTACTGGCTACTGTTATCAGGGCTAGCGTCACATTTCTTGAAAACATGACAAAAATCAAACCGATGTAAAGAGCAATATTGCTCATGACCTGAACTAGGCTTTCATTGAAGGCTTGAAGGATGTTATCCAAGTCACTCGTAAAGCGAGAGAGGATGTCACCATCCTGATGGCGGTCAAAGAAAGAAACCGTTAAACGAGAAAGTTTGCCAAAGAGGCCCTTACGCATCTCATTTGTTGACTCAGCAATCACACGGGTCATCAAGGTCATGTAAATCAAACTGGATACCACTAAGGCGAGGACAACCAGAGCTAGATTCAGCATCAGAGCTGATAAACTCTGCCAGGCTAGTTCGGAAGTTCCATTTTGATAAGCCAGAACTAGGTTAGCGAGTTCCGTCACTGCTTGACCTGAAAAAACTGGAAAGAGGGCTTGGGCAATCGTCGCAACTGCAACCATCAGAACCACAATGACAAAGGAGAACTTGTAAACTTTAAAATAATTCCAGAAAAATCGAACAGTTTTCATTTTATTCCTCCTTTCCCTTTTGTGTTTCGTAGATTTTGCGGTAGACGGCATTGTTAGCTACCAAGTCTGCATGCCTTCCTTCTCCAATCAAGCGTCCTTGGTCCAAGACCAAAATCTTATCCGCATGGACGACTGAACTGATCTTTTGAGCGATGATAATGGTTGTTGTCCCTTTCAGATCTTTATTCAAAGCTTCCTGCACGAGTCTCTCTGACTTGGCATCCAAGGCCGAAGTCGAATCGTCAAAAATCAGGATACGGGGATTGCTGACAATCCCACGGGCAATGGACATCCGTTGTTTTTGTCCACCAGAAAAATTGGTGCCTCGTTCTTCGACCTGACTCTCAAATTTGTTTTCCATGCGTCCGATAAATTCGCTGGCTTGGGCGATTCGTGCTGCACGTTCCAATTCGGACACGCTAGCATTGCCTTTCCCTTGACGAAGATTATCTGCAATGGTCCCGCTAAAGAGAATAGCACGTTGCAAGACGATGGAAACTGTTTTACGCAAGGTTCCTTCGCTGACGTCTCGAATATCCTTGCCACCAATCTTGATAGATCCCTCCTGCGGATCAAACAGTCGTGGAATTAACTGAGCCAAGGTGGACTTCCCTGCTCCAGTCGCTCCAACCACACCGACCATCTGACCAGGCGCAATATCAAAAGTTACATTCTTCAGCATAGGCTCGTCATCATTGGGATAGGTGAAGGTCACATTTTTAAAAGAGAGACTTCCTTCTAACTCTTCATCTGGGAGATCTTTAAAGGTCATCGCTGGCTCGGTATCTAGAATTTCGCGGATACGACGCAAGGAAATCATGGCACGACTGACAGAATTCCCTAAAAATCCAACCATGATGATGGTAAAGATAATCTGGCTGAGATAGTTGATAAAGGAAGCAATCGAGCCCACTACAGACGGATCTGACTGAGCCATTCCGGCCACTAACCAGATTGAGAGGAAAACCGCTCCATAGCCGACTAGCATCATAACAGGTTCTATAACTGAGAAGGCATAACCGATATAAAGATTTTGGCCGAGAAGTTCATCAGAAACATCGGTAAATTTGTCAAATTGTGCTTTTTCTTGTACAAAGGATTTGACCACGCGCACACCACGTAAATTTTCTTTGGCGATAGCATTGATCCGTTCAAGAAGGGTTTGAAACTTCGCAAAACGTGGTCCCATCATCCCCATCATGATGCCTGTTAGTGCAAAGATGAGGAGCACCATAAGGACAATCACCCACCAAAGTGACGGGAGAGTGTGAACCGCCAAGATAAAGGAACCGATAAAGAGAAGAGGGAGACGGAAGAGGATTTGAAAAGCCATCATCACCACGTTCTGAATTTGGTTGATATCATTGGTCATACGGACTACAAGGTTGCCTGCATTAAACTGCTCGATATTGGCATAAGAAAAAGTCTGAATCTTGCGAAAAGCGTCTTCCCGAAGGTCCGAAGACACTCCTTGAGCAATATAGGCAGCAAGCGTTACATTGACCCCACCTGCAACCAGACCGACTAGGGCTACTCCTATCAGCCAAGCGCCAATACTATAGATAGCCTCATGTTGACCGGCCAACAAAGCCTCTAACACCTCTTGCAAATAGCGCGGTTGCAAGAGTGAACTCGCAACCATCAAACCTGTCATCATTAAGGATGCCAAGGCCTGCCATTTATAGGTTTTTATTTTTTTAATGAGCATATTTCCTCCTAATAAAATAGATAAAGGGAGCGAGATCCTGCGTCAGCTCCTTCTCATTCCTTCATATTGATGCTATTCTAGCAAAAAAGAGGCATCTTGTCAAAGAAGTCTCCTTATTATAAATTAGTGCGCTTTCATCTACAGGTGATGCATGAAAAGGCTTTTTATGGTAAAATGAAAGGAAGAACTCTTACAAGGAGGAAAAGATGAAGAAACAAACCATCGCTGTCTTGGGTCCTGGTTCTTGGGGGACCGCCCTTTCGCAGGTCCTAAACGACAATGGACACGAAGTTCGAATTTGGGGAAATATTTCTGACCAAATTGATGAAATCAATAACCAACATACAAACAAACGCTA
>CAJPPL010000030.1:0-8590 GCA_905372585.1 Streptococcus oralis | reverse complement strand
TTTTACTGTAAATACACTTGACTATTCACAAAATAGGTGTATAATGTGTTGTGAACTACTTAACAAATAAAGATTTCCAGCTCATGTCGACTAAGGATGGAAATCTTGTGTATAGACAGTTCAGTAGATATATAATAGAGCGTTGCGTCCGAAAGTCTATCCAGACACGGCTCTTTAAAAACAAAAGGAGAAGATTATGAAAACAGAACCGATTCATCGTACCAGTATGTGGAAATTTAAGTTAAGTGCTGCCACCATGACTTTGATTCCCGCTGCCGTGGGGATTAACTATGTTGCCAAAGCATTGGCGGAGGGGTTAAAGTTGCCCGTTTGGCTGGGGTCTTTGGGAACCTTTCTTACCAGCATGTTGGCTGGGCCGGTTGCCGGTGCCATTAGTGGTTTCATCAACAACGTGATCTATGGGCTGACCTTATCGCCAATTTCAACCGTGTATGCGATTACCAGCATCGGAATTGGGATTGCTGTAGGAGTTTTGCACGCCAATGGGTGGTTCTCGTCAGCGCGAAGAGTATTTGTTTCTGCTATTATTATTGCCATCGTTTCAGCTGTCATTTCAACGCCACTCAACGTCATCTTTTGGGGTGGTCAGACCGGTATCGCTTGGGGTGACTCATTGTTTGCGGTAATGGTCGCCAATCATGCACCAGTGTGGCTGGCCTCATTTATCGATGAGTTTGTCTTGGATATTTTGGATAAAGTCTGCGTGGCCTACCTGGCATTCTTCATCTATCGTCAGCTGCCGAAGCGGATGGTGCACTTCTTTAGCGATGATAAATGATGACTGATAAAACATTGATTTCTGGAGCGCCACGGGTCAAGCTCAAGTGGTACCAGGTGATCGATCCGATTACTAAGCTCTTGTTCATCTTGGACATGACGTTGTTGAGCTTTGCCAGTATGAATTTATTGCTTCAGGCCGGATTAATTCTTGTCGCAACACTGCTATTGTTATTTTCCAAATTGAGTTCTACCACCTTTAAGGCGCTGGGATTCAGCCTGTTTCTGATTTGCACCATGCTGATCATCCAAGGGTTATTTTACAGTCGGAATCAAACTGTGCTGTTTTCTGTGCTTGGGGTGTCGTTCTACAAAGAAGGCCTGATTTACGCCACCACTCTGGGTTGTCGAGTATTGGTGATTATTTTGACCAGTGGCTTTTTTATGGTGACCACGAGTATTTCAGAAAACGCGGCCTATTTGGAACTGTCCGGATTGTCTTATAAAACCGTCTACGTTCTGATGTCGGTGTGTTATATTTTGCCGGAAATGATGCGCAATATGCGGAAAATCCAGCAGGCACAAAAAGTTCGCGGAACCAATCCGCAAAAAACGTTGATTCAGAAATTAAAGTCAGTCCTGCCGGTTCTAATTCCATTGGTGATTAAGACCTTGGATCAATCGATGACGCGGTCGATTTCTCTCCAACTGAGAGGTTTTGATAATCTCAACCGGACTGTCAGAACCTCCCAGCGCGTGTATCGCCTGTCGCGGACGCTGCACATTGGTCTGACAGGATTGGCAATTTTATTGATTGGGTGGAAGATATGGACGAAGATAAACGGATTGTAATTGAAAATTTGACCACCCGTTATTCGGGTACTGAGCAACCACAACTGCGTCAGATTAACGCGGAGGTTCATTCCGGCCAGGTGGTTGGGATTATCGGGAATAGCCACTCCGGCAAATCGACTTTGTGCCGTGTGCTGGCAGGGGTCATTCCCAAAATTGTGTCTGCTGAGATTGAGGGCGATTGGCACATGTTTGGCCAGCGAGTGTCTGACAATTGGCCCGTTTATAATGCCATGAATGGAGTTGTACTGCAAAATCCAGCTGGCCAACTAAGCGGGTTGGCAGACACGGTTGCCGATGAAATCGCCTTTGACTTGATTAATCAGGGAATGGCTGAAGGACTGATTCAAAAACGGGTTGAAGAAGTTGCCACGCAAATGGGGCTGATTGAACAGCTGAATTTGCGTCCCGAGAGCCTTTCCGGTGGTCAGATCCAGCGGTTGGCAATTGCCACGGCGATTGTGGCTAATCCGGCTGTTTTGATTATGGATGATCCGACCAGTGAGATGGATCCCCTTGGACGCCGGCAATTTTTCCAATGGCTGGCCCAAGTCAAAGAGACGACTGTCTTCATTGTCACCAGTGAAATTGACGATTTGTGCGAAGTCGCCGACGTTGTGTGGGTGCTGCACGAGGGTCAAATGGTAGCCCAGGGCAGGCCGAGTGAGGTGTTTAATCATTTGGCAGCTGACTGGCAGATTCCAGCCCCGACAATCCAGCAACTTGCTCAAAAAATGGATTGGCACTTGGCTGATGGCCGGTATCCGGTGAATTACGCTGATCTGAAGGAGGTTCGTTATGTCCACAATTGAACTGAGCCACCTGACGTTCACTTATCCGGAACGGTCCTTTAGCTTGGATGTTGAAGACAAACACTTCGCCGATCCGATGGTGGCGATTGTCGGCCAAAATGGTGCCGGCAAATCAACGCTCTTCAAATTGTTGACGGGTTTGCTGACACCACAAACCGGTGTGATTAAGATCGATGGAGAAAATTTTAATGATCTTAAACCAGTCGAAAAGTTACTGAAGGTTGGGATTACTTTTCAGAATCCTGACGATCAGCTTTTCAACCCGACCGTTCAACGAGAGGTGGAGTGGAATGTCGCGCAGGTCATGGATGACCACGACACGATTACGAGGCGGGCTTTAGCGGCTCTAAAAAGAGTTGGCTTGGATGATAAAACAGCTGAAAGTCCATATGACCTGTCATTGTCGGAACGCAAGCTGTTGAGCGTTGCCACAGTTTTGGCAGTGGATCCGGCGATTTATTTATTTGATGAGCCGATGATGTCGCTTGATTGGGAAAGCCGGCGCAAGTTGACCGCAATTTTCCATCAGTTGGCTAATTCGGGCCATCAAGTTGTGATCATCACCCATGACATGGATTGGGTCGCCGCCGAGTTTGAGTCGGTGTATGTTATGGAACACGGGAAGTTTGGCTTCGCCGGCAGTCCACGGGAATTGTTCAGCAATCACGAACTTGTCCAGCGAGTGGGATTACTACCACCGCGGATTATGGACATAGCGGAGTCGCTGGGTGATTCACAGACATATTTATCGGTTAATGATTATTGCCAGCAAAATCTAGATGTATAGAAAAAGTCACCTCTGCGGGTTTTCCAGGTTGAAGGATTAACTTCAGCTTCTGGCAAGAACTCACATGGGTGACTTTTGTGTTTAATAACGTTTCATGATCATCGGGTGCTTCCTCAGATCACTCGGTTTGATTTTACTTTGTTTCATGGTCATAATCATATACCATTTCTTTTGGATTTTTTGTTTGACTAATACAAAATAGGTCTTCATAGGTCTTCGCATTTTTAGCGCCCATTAGGATCATCAGTATAATTTTCTGAATTAGGAGACTGTCCCATCACTATTCGAACTTCGTCTCCCAACTTACGCTGTTCCCATTCATCCGTGAATCCTTTAAATCGCAATTCTGGAACTTTCTTTTTAACTGAATCATCTATTTTCGCCATAGTCCCCACCATTTTATTGGTTTTTCTTGTTCTTCTATCCTTTTTTGATCTTTGATTTGTTCCTGTAAATTTTCCAACTTCTCTTTAAGAGCGTTCACTTCATCTTTATATTGATTGTCTAAGTGTTTGAATTCTGTTTCCTGTGAGGACATTTTGAGAGCTTTTATGTTATCATTTTCCGCCTTGTATTCTTCTAGCAACTTTTTATCTTGCAAGGCTAATCGTTGTTACTGGTCTAACAAATTAGTTAGTTTTTCTATTTGTTGGTCTTTGCTACTTGATTTGCTACTACTTTCTACTTTACCTAAAATTATTTTTTCTGATTTAGAATTTATTAGATTAGACCCATTGGAACTTTTAAGCTGTAATTCTTTTGGTAACCTTTGGTAGTGATATTGAATATTTTGTTTTGTAACACTCAACTCATCCGCCAGCTCTTTGATCGTTTTTAAGTCTTCACTCATGGTTTAAGTCCTGCCTTTTAACCGTTGGTAGATATTGTTCAATGGCTTTTTTGAGGTAGCGTGCGATATTATGTTTAGAATATTCTTCACGTCTGCTGGCAACATAAGACAAGTGGTCTTTAACACTATTTAGCCCTCTTAATTCTTTCAGTTCGTCATAGAGGGGGTAAACATGGACTTGCAATCCTGCCATGATTTTTGTATCTTGCATTTCAAACGGACTTAGCAACATATTTTCTAGCAATAGCGTGGTGTACTTGCTTTTCATTGCTTCAATAGCTAGCTTATCTTCGGTTTCTGCTTTGCGTGCTTTATCTTCTTGATAGGCGGTATCTTCTAACTTATAGCTGTTATCGTCTGCTCGACGTTTCTTTCGTAACCAGATATCCAATGTTAAACCGTCCGCATCAATCGCTCGATAGAGATAATGCCAACGCCCCTTAATTTTGATATAGGTTTCATCCATTTTCCACGAATAGAAGGACTGTTTATTTTTCTTTTTCCAGAGATGATAGAGGATTTTACTGTATTCTTGAACCCACCGATAAATCGTAGTGTGACAAACATTTATTCCACGGTCATAAAGCAATTCCTGAACTTCACGATAGCTCAGATTGTAACGTAGGTAATAACCAACAGCGACAATGATGACGTCTTGTTGGAATTGTTTGCCTTTAAAATGATTCATCTCTCAAGCCTTACTAACCTTTTTTCTGCTCTTTGAGAAGCTGAAGGTCGTGCTAGTAACTACCTATTTGGTTTGATTAATTCCATCATTTATCTGGTGCTTGCCCTTCAAAAAGGCTTCTATGGTGAGGTTTTAACAACTCTCTATTTTACAATTATGCAGCCAATTGGACTTCTAGTGTGGATCTACCAAGCCCAGTTTAAGAAAGAACAACAAGAGTTTGTCGCACGTAAACTAGACGGCAAGGGTTGGACAAAG
The DNA here is from genome assembly GCA_905372585.1 of Streptococcus oralis. GTDB lineage: Bacteria > Bacillota > Bacilli > Lactobacillales > Streptococcaceae > Streptococcus > Streptococcus oralis_CJ. The sequence goes on along the minus strand of CAJPPL010000030.1, from coordinate 3,605 downwards.
TATCTTTCTATTAGTGTTCTTTGGTGGTTGGCCTTTGGGTTCATTTATCAGTCTATCGGAGCCAATCGTCCTTATCGCGATTCCATCACCGATGCGACCAATGGGGTTGGGCAAATCCTCATGACAGCTGTTTACCGTGAACAATGGATATTCTGGGCAGCTACCAATGTCTTTTCAATCTATCTCTAGTGGGGAGAAAGCCTGCAAATCCAAGGGAAATACCTAATTTATCTCATCAATAGTCTAGTTGGGTGGTATCAGTGGAGCAAGGCAGCAAAAAGCTCTTAAAAAAGTAAAAAAGGATCAGATGATCCTTTTTTGTGTTAGAGCAAAATGAATAATACCGTAATGATAATAGCGGTCGTTATACGAACGATGTGGTGCGATATATGTTGTTTTTCTTTCTGTTGGCCATTCCAGTAGGCTCCATAGCAGACGATACTCGAACCCACAATCCATAGAAGAATGGTTGCAACTGGAACGAAGTAAAAGATGGCTAGAGCCAGAGAAGTGAGGCAACTGCCGACCAAGATGCACTTATTTCCTAGACTGTAGTTCTTTTGTTTCATAGCTGAAAAAGCAGCAGCAAGGTGAAGCAATGAGAAGGCGAGAGCTAGTACAATTGTTAGTATTCCTAGAATCATCGAAGTTAACATAGTTGGTTCCTTTCTGATTTACAGGCTTAGTTATCAAGTGGAGTTGTAGAGTTTATCTCAATTACATCAAGGTAAAATCTCACCACTTGGTCTTCGGTATAGGATTTTCCTTTTTTTAGCCACCAAGTTAGGGTCTCAATAAAGTTCGTCACAACAAAATGCTGGAGGTAGGAGTCCGGAATGTTTGGATAGGCCTCTTGCAAGTCATCCGCCACCATGGGATAAACGTGGTGTTCGAGTTCCTTGTGTAGTTGGCGAAGGAAGTAGTCGTTTTTGGAAAAAAGGAGACTGGTGACATGGTCCTGGTTTTTCTGAAAATGTAAAAAGATATGTGCGAGGTAGTCCTCGGTAGTAAAGTGTCCTTCCCTTTCAAAGAGATGATGAAAGAGGTAGCGACAGAGCTCATCTAAAAGGAGTTCCTTACTTTCGTAATGACAGTAAAAAGTAGAACGTCCAACATCTGCTAGATCAATGATATCCTGAACAGTAGTGGCATCATAGCCCTTATCGTTCAAAAGTTGTAAAAAAGCTTGATAGATGGCTTTTTTAGTCTTACTAACTCGACGGTCTCTTTTTGGCATATAGACACTTGATACAAACTGTTCAGAACTGAACAGGGCTGACAGTTTGCTTCTATCCTTTCTTTGGATTTTATTAGATAATACAAATGAAAGAAGTATGTATATACCCATTATACCAAAGGAGAGAGAGAAATGAGTTCTAAAACATCTATCTGGTTAGCTTTTTTCTTAAATTTAAGCTATGCGATAGTCGAGTTTATCGCAGGAGGAATCTTTGGTTCGAGTGCAGTTCTTGCTGATTCTGTTCATGACTTGGGAGATGCTATAGCCATTGGTATCTCAGCCCTTTTAGAAACCATCTCCAATCGTGAAGAAGATAGGCAGTACACCTTGGGTTACAAACGTTTTAGTCTTTTAGGGGCCATGCTAACGGCTGTGATTCTTATGATAGGGTCTGTCCTAGTGATTTTGGAAAATATCACAAAGATCGTTCACCCTCAACCCGTTAATGAAAATGGTATCCTATGGCTGGGAATCATTGCAGTGGCTATTAATGTGCTAGCTAGTCTAGTAGTCCGTAAAGGAAAGACAAAGAACGAGTCTATTCTTAGCTTGCATTTTTTGGAAGACACCCTTGGTTGGCTGGCTGTCATTCTAATGGCGATTATCCTTCGATTTACAGATTGGTATATCCTTGATCCACTCTTATCGCTGGTTATTTCTATCTTTATTCTGTCGAAAGCCATTCCTCGCTTTTGGAGCGCACTCAAGATTTTCTTAGATGCTGTGCCAGAAGGAGTCGAGACAAGTGATTTGGAGAAGGATTTAGAGGCTCTACCCAATGTCAAAAGTATCAACCAACTTAGTATTTGGTCCATGGACGGTCTAGAGAACAATGCTATTGTCCACATCTGTATCGAGGACTGGGAGCAGATGATGGAGACCAAAGAAGTGGTGCGTCAATGTTTAGAAGAAAGAGGCGTGCAGAATATCACTATTGAAGTGGATAGCAGTCAAAGCAATCATGCGCAACATAAGCGGAGGGTGAGAAAGTTAGAGCAGAAGCATGGGCATCATCATTAGAAAAACGATCTCGCTAGAGGTCGTTTTGTTATCCTATTCATTCCTCGTACTTTCTCTCAAAGTCAGTCTGGTTCCCAGCATGGTTAGGCTAGGGATTTTGCGACCGTGGAGAACTTCCTTGTTAAGAATATCCATACCTGCTCGGCCCATTTCCTCGGTATAGACAGTGATGCTTGAAAGAGGAGGATAGACCTGCTTGGTCAGGCTAGTGTCGTTAAAAGAAATGAGGCTGACGCGGTCTGGTAGGCTGATTCCAGCTTCTTGGAGAGCACGAAGGGCACCGATGGCTAAACTATCGCTGGCAGCGAAAAAGGCTGGTGGGAGTTGTTCTCCTAGCTTGTGAATGGCCTCCTTCATCAAGTCATAGCCAGATTGGGCAGTAAAGCTCCCCTGAAAGACCAGTTCTTCATGGTAGATTCCATTTGCTTGGGTAATGTCTTTGAAATTTTCTAGTCGCTTATCCTGGATAATTTCTTCCTGGTCGGTTGTTTCTTCAAGACCTGTGAGAATTCCGATACGGTTCATACCTTGGCTGAGGAAATGGTCCACAACTTGTTTCACAGCAGTGTAAAAGTCAGTGATAATACAGGTATGACCTAGTGAGAGGGTGTCGCTGTCTATAAAGACTAAAGGTTTTTGGTATTCTTCAAAGGCAGAAATCTGAGCTCGGCTGAACTTTCCGATGCAGAGAATGCCAATCACTTCCTCGCTTAGTGTAAAAGGATGGTCATTAAAATAGCGCAAGATGTCATAGTCCAACTCTTGGGCTCTTTTTTCAATACCAAGACGAATCTGATAGTAGTAGAGGTCGTCCAACTCCCCTTGTTCGCTGACCCATTGGATAATGGCAATCTTTTGCTTGGGTTTGTGGGATTCGCCTGTCTTGAGGTGCTTAGTATAGCCCAGCTCTTCAGCGACAGTTAAAATACGGTGTCTGGTTTCTTCTGTAACAGATAGACTCTGGTCGCGATTGAGGACACGAGATACTGTCGCGATAGAGACAGAGGCTAGCTGTGCGATGTCTTTTAAGGTAGCCATAAATCCTCCTCCTTTTAGGTTAGTATATCATATTTTTCTGCTTTTTACTGATAGTTTAGTAAAAGTTTAGTAAAAAGGATTGACCTTGGCAAATCCCTTGGATACAATAGAAGAAAACGATTACACGTTAAGGCGACTTAACGAACAGTCAAAGGAGAATTCATATGACACAACATCTTACTGCTGAAGCCCTTCGCAAAGACTTTCTTGCCGTTTTTGGTCAAGAAGCAGACCAAACTTTCTTTTCACCAGGTCGTATCAATCTGATTGGTGAACACACAGACTACAACGGTGGGCACGTTTTTCC
>CAJPPL010000029.1:0-10795 GCA_905372585.1 Streptococcus oralis | reverse complement strand
GAACGCCGGAAGTAGTTGGGGGTTGCCCCCTGTGAGATATGGAAGTCGCTTAGCTTTTATCCGCCATAGCTCAGTTGGTAGTAGCGCATGACTGTTAATCATGATGTCGTAGGTTCGAGTCCTACTGGCGGAGTATAAATCGAAACGTTCAACTGAGCGTTTTTTTATTTATAAATATAGTGGACTGTTGAAATTTCAAATTTTAATTTTTAAATCTGTAATTACCTCTTTATTTTATTTTTAGTTCGTTTAGCTTTAAATTCTTCTTTTATAGGATTTGAAGCTTTTTTAGTTCCTTTTTTTGTTAAACTAGTGTTACTAATAAGAAAGGGAATTTTTATATGCTTCAGAAATTTTATGATCGAGCATTCGTCTTTTTGAAACTAGTTGAACAAGAATATGCCTCTTTAGGCCAGAGTTGTTCAGAGTGGGAATCACTTCATCTTCGGTTTTTACTATATTATTTAATCCGATTTAAAATAAAAAGTGATAGGGACTTTTCACTATATCACTTTAAAACAGCTTATCGTCTATATCTAGATAAATTACTGCAAGGTGGTACAACTCTTATCCAATAGGAAGCATCTATATCACAATTACGAACGATAGTTGTAGCTAGTTTTTAAAAAATATAGAATTAGCTTATAATCAAAGGCTTCTGTATTTAGAAATGAAAGAATTTCCAAATCTTTTCTACTGTTTCTTCTTGATAAAATAGTGTTTTTTTCTTATAATAAATTGTAAGATGTAATTGCGGGTGAGATTCCTGCCATGTATATGAGAAAGGACGAGCTCCTAGTAGCTCAGACGAATTTTATTATGACTTCAGTTGTTGTTGTAGGTACCCAATGGGGTGATGAAGGTAAAGGGAAAATTACAGATTTTCTTTCAGCTAATGCAGAGGTAATTGCTCGCTATCAAGGTGGTGATAATGCTGGTCACACGATTGTGATTGATGGTAAGAAATTTAAGTTGCACTTGATTCCATCTGGAATTTTCTTTCCTGAAAAAATCTCTGTTATTGGGAATGGGATGGTTGTAAACCCTAAATCTCTAGTAAAAGAGTTGACTTATCTTCATGAAGAAGGTGTGACAACAGATAATTTGCGCATTTCGGATCGTGCGCATGTCATTTTACCATATCACATTGAATTAGACCGTTTGCAAGAGGAAGCTAAAGGCGACAATAAAATTGGTACTACAATCAAGGGAATCGGTCCAGCCTATATGGATAAAGCTGCTCGTGTTGGAATTCGTATTGCAGATCTTTTGGATAAAGAAATTTTCCGTGAACGTTTGGAACGTAATCTTGCGGAAAAGAATCGTTTGTTTGAAAAATTATATGATAGCACCCCTATTTCAGTTGATGATATTTTTGAAGAGTATTATGAATATGGTCAACAAATCAAGCAGTATGTGACAGATACATCTGTTATCTTGAACGATGCGCTTGATAATGGCAAACGTGTGCTGTTTGAAGGTGCGCAAGGTGTTATGCTAGATATCGACCAAGGTACGTATCCATTTGTTACTTCTTCAAACCCTGTAGCTGGTGGTGTGACAATTGGGTCTGGTGTTGGCCCAAGTAAGATTGACAAGGTTGTAGGTGTCTGTAAAGCCTACACAAGTCGTGTAGGAGATGGACCTTTCCCAACTGAATTATTTGATGAAGTGGGAGATCGCATTCGCGAAGTAGGTCATGAATATGGTACAACAACTGGTCGTCCACGTCGTGTGGGTTGGTTTGACTCAGTTGTGATGCGTCACAGCCGCCGTGTATCTGGGATTACCAATCTTTCATTGAACTCTATAGATGTTTTGAGTGGTTTGGATACTGTGAAAATCTGTGTCTCCTATGATCTTGATGGTCAACGTATTGATTACTATCCTGCTAGTCTTGAGCAGTTGAAACGTTGTAAGCCAATCTACGAGGAATTGCCAGGTTGGTCAGAAGACATCACTGGAGTCCGTAATTTGGAAGACCTTCCTGAGAATGCACGTAACTATGTTCGTCGTGTAAGTGAGTTGGTTGGTGTTCGTATCTCAACTTTCTCAGTAGGTCCCGGTCGTGAACAAACTAATATTTTAGAAAGTGTTTGGTCATAGGAGATTTTTAAGATTAGTTTAAGACAGGTTGGGTATACTATAGACAGTTACAAGAAGACCTCCTAACTTGTTGTAACAAATATCCTAAACTTTTCTTTTTCATAATAATCTCCCTATTAAGTCACCGCATTCGGTGGCTTTTTTTGTGTTGAGAATCATGATATAATAATAAAATCGACAAGTAGGAAAAGAGAAGAACGATGAATTATACAGTTGAAGAAAAAGAAGCCTTTATGAGAGAGGCTTTGAGAGAGGCTGAGATTGCCTTAGAACACGATGAAATTCCAATTGGTTGTGTGATTGTCAAGGATGGAGAAATCATTGGTAGGGGGCATAATGCGCGCGAGGAGTTGCAACGGGCGGTTATGCATGCAGAAATCATGGCCATAGAGAATGCGAACGTGAGTGAAGAAAGTTGGCGTCTGCTGGATTGTACCCTTTTTGTGACCATTGAGCCGTGTGTGATGTGTAGTGGGGCAATTGGGCTAGCTCGTATACCAAAGGTGGTCTATGGGGCTAAGAATCAGAAATTTGGTGCAGCTGGAAGTTTGTACGATATTTTGACAGATGAGCGTCTCAATCATCGTGTAGAGGTTGAAACGGGAGTTTTGGAGAGTGAGTGTGCAGCGATTATGCAGGACTTTTTCCGAAATCGACGGAAAAAATAATTTCTCTTTAAAAACCGAGGGGAATGTGGTATAATAAATAGTGGAGCAACAGTTCTGCGTGAAGTGGGTCAGGGGAGGAATCCAGCAGCCCTAAGCGAGTGTGAATTGTGTGCTCTTTTTTCGTGCTTTTTTCGAATAAATAAGATAAAATAGCCTAGAATAAATGATTATAGAATAGAAAAGAGAAAGATATGAAAATTCGTGGTTTTGAATTGGTTTCGAGTTTTACAGATGAAAATTTGTTACCTAAGCGTGAGACAGCCCATGCAGCTGGTTATGATTTAAAGGTTGCGGTGCGTACGGTTATCGCTCCAGGAGAGATTGTTCTCGTCCCAACGGGTGTTAAGGCTTATATGCAGCCGACTGAAGTGCTCTATCTTTATGACCGTTCATCAAATCCTCGTAAGAAAGGTCTGGTCTTGATCAACTCTGTTGGCGTTATTGATGGAGACTATTATGGTAATCCGGGAAATGAAGGCCATATCTTTGCTCAGATGAAAAATATTACCGATCAGGAAGTTGTTCTTGAAGTTGGAGAACGTGTAGTTCAGGCTGTCTTTGCTCCATTTTTAATTGCAGATGGAGATGAGGCAGACGGAGTTCGTACTGGTGGATTTGGATCGACTGGGCACTAAGATGAAGATTATTTTTGTACGTCACGGGGAGCCAGATTATCGTGTGTTAGAGGAGCATGCTTATTCCGGATTTGGAATGGATCTAGCTCCCTTATCTGAGAAGGGAAGGAAACAGGCTCAGGACCTTTGCCAAAATCCCTTGTTCCAATCAGCTGATCTGCTAGTAGCTTCTTCAGTAACACGAGCTTTAGAAACGGCTTTTTATGTATCTTGTGCTACTGGCCTTCCTTTGAGGGTGGAGCCTTTGTTACACGAATGGCAGGTCTATGAATCAGGCATAGATAGATTTGAAGAGGCTAGAACACTATTTCTAGAAAACAAGGGGGAGTTACTTTCTAATAGTCCTATTCAATATGAGACAGCTACGGAAATGAAGTCTCGGTTTCTAGAATGTATGGCTAAGTATAGAGACTACCAGACTGTGGTAGTTGTCACTCATCGAATGCTCATGCGCCAATTTGTACCAGACGAGAAGATTGATTTTTGCCAAGTAATTGAGTGTGAGGTAGAGATTTAGAAAGAGGTTTATCATCGCAAAGAAAAAAGCGACATTTGTATGTCAAAATTGTGGGTATAATTCCCCAAAATATCTAGGGCGCTGTCCAAACTGTGGAGCTTGGTCTTCTTTTGTAGAAGAGGTTGAGGTTGCCGAGGTTAAGAATGCACGAGTGTCCTTGACAGGTGAAAAAACCAAGCCTATGAAACTGGCTGAGGTGACTTCCATCAATGTCAATCGAACCAAGACGGAGATGGAGGAATTCAACCGTGTGCTTGGAGGCGGAGTGGTACCAGGGAGTCTCGTCCTTATCGGTGGGGATCCAGGAATCGGGAAATCAACCCTTCTCCTACAAGTTTCAACCCAGCTGTCTCAAGTGGGTACGGTTCTCTATGTCAGTGGGGAGGAGTCTGCCCAGCAGATTAAGTTACGGGCAGAGCGCTTGGGTGATATTGATAGTGAGTTTTATCTCTATGCAGAGACCAATATGCAGAGTGTTCGATCTGAGGTGGAGCGCATCCAACCAGATTTTCTCATCATCGACTCTATCCAGACGATTATGTCTCCTGAGATTTCAGGGGTGCAGGGGTCTGTGTCTCAGGTGCGTGAAGTAACGGCTGAACTCATGCAGCTGGCGAAGACTAATAACATTGCCATCTTTATCGTAGGGCATGTGACCAAGGAAGGGACCTTGGCGGGTCCGCGTATGTTGGAGCATATGGTAGATACAGTGCTTTACTTTGAAGGGGAACGTCACCATACCTTTCGTATCTTGAGAGCAGTCAAAAACCGTTTTGGTTCCACTAATGAGATTGGCATCTTTGAGATGCAGTCGGGTGGATTGGTTGAGGTGCTCAATCCGAGTCAAGTTTTCCTAGAGGAGCGTTTGGATGGGGCTACTGGCTCGTCAATCGTTGTGACCATGGAAGGGACCCGTCCGATTTTGGCGGAGGTTCAGGCTTTGGTAACACCAACCATGTTTGGAAATGCTAAACGTACGACGACTGGACTTGATTTCAATCGTGCAAGTCTGATTATGGCTGTTTTGGAAAAACGAGCAGGGCTTCTCTTGCAAAACCAGGATGCCTATCTCAAATCTGCTGGTGGTGTAAAATTGGATGAGCCTGCCATTGACTTGGCTGTTGCAGTGGCTATTGCCTCTAGTTACAAGGACAAGCCTACCAATCCTCAGGAATGTTTTGTGGGTGAACTGGGCTTGACCGGAGAAATTCGGCGCGTGAATCGCATCGAACAACGCATCAATGAAGCGGAAAAATTGGGCTTTACCAAGATTTATGTACCCAAGAATTCCTTGACAGGAATCACTCCACCCAAGGAAATTGAAGTCATTGGTGTGACGACTATTCAGGAAGTTTTGAAAAAGGTCTTTGCATAATCCGTGACAAATCCTCTTAAAAATGATAAGATAGGAGAAATATTTGATTATCAAATTTTTGAGGAGGGAATCGTGTCGTATTTTGAACAGTTTATGCAAGCCAATCAGGCTTATGTTGCCCTACATGGGCAGTTAAATCTGCCACTTAAACCCAAAACCAGAGTAGCTATCGTGACCTGTATGGACTCACGTCTACACGTTGCGCAAGCTCTAGGTTTGGCCCTTGGGGATGCTCATATCTTGCGGAATGCGGGTGGTCGAGTAACTGAGGACATGATTCGTTCACTGGTGATTTCCCAGCAACAAATGGGGACAAGAGAAATCGTGGTGCTTCACCATACAGACTGTGGAGCTCAAACCTTTCAAAATGAAAGTTTTCATGAACATTTGAAACACGAGCTCGGAGTTGATGTGTCTGGTCAAGACTTTTTACCATTTCAGGATGTGGAAGAGAGCGTGAGAGAGGATATGCAATTGCTTCGAGAATCTCCACTGATTCCTGATGATGTGGTTATTTCAGGTGCTGTCTATGATGTGGATACAGGAAGTATGAGAGAAGTATACTAACTTTATCTCGAAAAAATCTCATCCTAGCATAAAATCGATTGTTAAAATGTAGGATTTTTAGTTTTAATATAGCTAATATAAAATAGTAAAAAACAAGGGTATAAATGTTTGCCCTTGTTTTATTTTTGATTGAAAAATAAAGGAAAAAGCGCTACAATGGTAGATGGAAAATGTTGTGTAAAAACAAGTGATACATAAATACCGGAGGAAATCATGTCTTTTTCTGATTTAAAGCTGTTTGCCCTTTCTTCTAATAGAGAATTGGCAGAGCGTGTGGCGCAAGAGATTGGGATAGAGTTGGGGAAATCGACTGTTCGCCAATTTTCAGATGGGGAGATTCAGGTCAACATTGAAGAATCAATCCGTGGAAAACACGTCTTTATACTACAATCAACTAGTTCACCTGTAAATGATAATTTACTTGAAATTTTGATTATGGTGGACGCATTGAAGCGTGCTAGTGCAGAATCTGTCAATGTTGTTATGCCTTACTATGGCTATGCACGTCAGGATAGAAAAGCGCGCGCGCGTGAGCCAATCACTGCAAAACTCGTTGCAAACATGCTAGAAGTTGCTGGGGTAGATCGTTTGTTGACGATTGATTTGCACGCTGCACAGATTCAGGGATTCTTTGATATTCCTGTAGATCACTTGATGGGTGCTCCATTGATTGCGGACTATTTTGAACGTCGTGGCATGGTTGGCTCGGACTACGTGGTTGTCAGCCCAGACCATGGTGGGGTAACTCGTGCTCGTAAATTGGCAGAGTTTTTGAAAACTCCGATTGCGATTATTGACAAACGCCGTAGTGTAGACAAGATGAATACCAGTGAAGTGATGAACATCATTGGTAAGGTAGAAGGTAAGACTTGTATCTTGATTGACGATATGATCGATACAGCTGGAACTATTTGTCATGCGGCGGATGCTCTTGCTGAAGCAGGTGCTGTTGAAGTTTACGCAAGCTGTACGCACCCAGTTCTTTCTGGGCCAGCTATGGATAATATTCAAAAATCAGCTATTAAAAAATTGGTTGTTTTGGATACTATCTACCTACCAGAAGAGCGTTTGATTGATAAGATTGAGCAAATCTCTATTGCTCATCTCTTAGGTGATGCTATTATCCGTATCCACGAAAAACGTCCTCTTTCTCCATTATTTAGTATCGAGAAAAAAATCTAAACTTTCACTTGAATAAACGAATCTCCTAGCAAGTTTCTTTTCTTGCTAGGAGATTTTTATAGTCAAAATCTGCAAGCCTTTTCAAAATGTGCTATACTGAGAAAAAAGGAGGATTTCTATGAGTCAAGAATTCATCAACCCAAGTGATGGTGTGATCCGTCAGTATCTGGCGACCAGTAAAACGTTAGCGGTAGTGGGCTTGTCTGACCGTGAGGAAACAACTAGTAATCGAGTGACCAAGGAAATGCAAGCTCGGGGCTATAAAATCATTCCAGTTAATCCCAAGGCTGCAGGTGGGGAAATCTTGGGAGAAAAGGCTTATGCGAGTCTAGCTGAGATTCCTTTTCCTGTAGATATCGTCAATGTATATCGTCGCAGTGAATTTTTACCTGATGTAGCACGAGACTTTCTCAAGGCGGATGCCAAGATTTTTTGGGCACAACTGGGACTTGAAAATCTAGAAGCGGAAGAAATCTTGCGTGCTGGAGGATGCGACGACATCGTAATGAATCGCTGTATCAAGAGAGAGCACACACGCTTAATTCTTGAACAATAAAAGGTAGCCATGGGCTACCTTTTGTCTTAGAAAATACCAATCAATGCCTGCATGCCTAGGCTGGTTAAGATGATGGCAATCCAGCAAAGGGCACCAAGAAGAATGGACTTGCCGCTGGATTTGATCAATCCAATGAGATTGGTTTTGAGACCGATAGCGCTCATGGCCATGACGATAAGGAATTTGGAGAGTTGCTTAAGAGGGGTAAAGATACTACCGGACACACCGAGAGAGGTAAGGAGAGTCGTTAAGAGAGAAGCCAAGATAAAGTAAAGGATAAAAAGTGGGAAGACTTTTTTTAGTTGGAAACCCTGGCTATTTTTTTGTTGGCGACTTTGCCAGAAGGAGAGAAAGAGCGTGATAGGAATAATGGCAAGGGTGCGTGTGAGTTTAACAATAGTTGCAGACTCAAGGGTATTGGTCTGATAAAGACTGTCCCATGCGCTGGCTGTGGCCGTTACAGAAGAAGTATCATTGACCGCAGTTCCTGCAAAGAGGGCGAAGCCTTCATTTGATAGATGAAGCCAGGTTCCTAGAGTTGGAAAGATGAGTGCCGCTAAGACATTGAAGAAAAAGATAACGGAAATGGCTTGGGCAACTTCTTTTTCCTTGGCATGGATAACGGGTGCTGTCGCAGCAATGGCAGAACCTCCACAGATCGAAGAACCCACTCCAATCAAGGTAGCCAGTTTAGTATTCAAAGCAAAAAAGCGCTGGAAGAGGTAGGCTACAATCAAGGAAATCGAAATGGTGGAAAGGATGACGGGGAGTGAAGATTGTCCAACTGCGAAGACTTGCGAGATATTGAGACCAAAACCGAGTAAGATAACGGCATACTGGAGCAATTTCTTTGAACTAAAGGTCAAACCTGCATCTAGTTGTTTGTAGGGTGAGAGCCAGGGGTGGAGGAGCATTCCAGCAAAAATTGCAAAGACAGGTGCACCCACGACGGGGAAAAATCCTCCCAGGAACCAAGATACGATAGAAATGAGAAGGCAGGCCAAGATTCCTGCTCCATTTTTTGATAAAAATGACATATAAACCTCCGAAAATAAGCACTTATTATTATAGTCCTGTCGAGAAGAAAAGTAAAACAGAAAGTGAAAAATGCGGGTTTCAGATGGATTTTGCGGTCAGGAAGCTTTTGTAGTATAATAGTACTATGTTCTGTAAGCAAGGGGGATATCTATGGACTTAACCAAACGCTTTAATAAACAGTTAGACAAGATTCAAGTTTCCTTGATTCGCCAGTTTGACCAGGCAATTTCAGAGATTCCTGGGGTCTTGCGTTTGACCTTGGGGGAACCTGATTTTACAACGCCAGATCATATCAAGGAGGCAGCCAAGCGGGCCATTGACCAGAACCAATCCTACTATACAGGGATGAGCGGTTTACTGACCTTGCGCCAGGCTGCTAGCGACTTTGTAAAAGAAAAATACCAGCTAGATTATAATCCTGAAAATGAAATTTTGGTTACAATTGGGGCGACAGAGGCTTTATCTGCTACTTTGACAGCTATTTTGGAAGAGGGGGACAAGGTGCTCTTGCCAGCTCCTGCCTACCCAGGATATGAGCCGATTGTCAATCTAGTTGGGGCAGAGATTGTTGAGATTGATACAACTGAAAATGGGTTTGTCTTGACTCCTGAGATGTTGGAAAAGGCCATTTTGGAGCAAGGGGACAAGCTCAAAGCAGTTATTCTCAACTATCCAGCCAATCCGACAGGAATTACCTATAGTCGGGAGCAGTTGGAAGCCTTGGCAGACGTTTTAGGCAAGTATGAGATTTTCGTTGTCTGTGATGAGGTTTACTCAGAATTAACCTATACAGGCGAAGCTCATGTGTCTCTGGGAACTATGCTGAGAGACCAGGCTATTATTATCAATGGCTTGTCTAAATCGCATGCTATGACTGGTTGGCGTTTAGGCTTTATCTTTGCTCCTGCAGCTTTCACAGCTCAGTTAATCAAGAGTCACCAGTATTTGGTTACTGCTGCAAATACGATGGCTCAGCATGCTGCGGTGGAGGCTTTGACCGCTGGTAAAAATGACGCAGAGCCTATGAAAAAGGAATACATCCAGCGTCGAGATTATATCATCGAAAAGATGACTGCTCTTGGTTTTGAGATTATCAAACCAGATGGGGCCTTCTATATCTTTGCTAAGATTCCAGCGGGCTACAATCAAGACTCCTTTGCTTTTCTGAAGGATTTTGCCTATAAGAAGGCCGTTGCCTTTATCCCTGGTGCCGCCTTTGGACGTTATGGGGAAGGCTATGTTCGTCTATCTTATGCAGCCAGCATGGAGACTATCAAAGAAGCCATGAAACGACTTGAGGAGTACATGAGAGAAGCATGATTCAGTCTATCACGAGTCAAGGCTTGGTGCTCTACAATCGTAACTTTCGTGAGGATGACAAGTTAGTCAAGATTTTTACGGAGCAGGCTGGCAAGCGCATGTTTTTTGTCAAACACGCTGGGCAGTCCAAACTAGCTCCGGTTATTCAGCCCTTGGTGTTGGCACGATTTCTCTTGCGCATCAATGATGATGGGCTTAGCTACATCGAGGACTACCATGAGGTGATGACCTTTCCAAAGATTAATAGTGATCTCTTTGTCATGGCCTATGCGACCTATGTGGCAGCTCTTGCAGATGCTAGTTTGCAGGATAATCAGCAGGATGCTCCCTTGTTTGCTTTCTTGAGGAAGACTCTGGAGTTGATGGAAGCAGGGATAGATTATCAGGTTTTAACCAATATTTTTGAAATTCAAATCTTGACTCGATTTGGAATCAGCCTTAATTTTAATGAGTGTGTCTTTTGCCATCGGGTCGGTCAGGCCTTTGACTTTTCTTTCAAATATGGAGCCTGCCTCTGCCCAGAGCATTATCATGAGGATGAGAGACGTTGTCATCTAAATCCCAATATCCCTTATCTGCTCAATCAATTTCAAGCCATTGATTTTGAAACCTTGGAGACCATTTCGCTTAAGGCCGAAATCAAGCAAGAGCTACGCAAGTTTATGGATCAACTCTACGAAGAGTATGTTGGGATTCACCTAAAATCAAAGAAATTCATTGATTCCCTAGCAGACTGGGGACAATTACTAAAAGAGGAAGACAAATGAAAAAAATTGCAGTAGATGCTATGGGGGGCGATTACGCACCTCAAGCCATCGTTGAGGGTGTCAA
>CAJPPL010000028.1:0-14560 GCA_905372585.1 Streptococcus oralis | reverse complement strand
TTGACGAACTCAACAAGGTTCTTCAAACAACAGCGACTTCATGGACTGAACGTGTATAAGTTTTCCCCCCTAATCTTAGGAACATTGATCTAAATAAAAATTTTTAAAAAAAGTTGAATGTAAAGGTTTACAAAAAAACTGACTTGTGCTATACTTAAATCACAAGTTAATACAAGGTGAGTGTTACTAAGTAATATTAGGCATGATCACAGGTGAATTAGAAATCAAAAGATTTTCTAGTTCATTTGTGGTCATTTTTTGTACTCATATACCTTTAAGATATAAAAGGAGGTTGCCATGTATCGAATTCTAAACCCAATGAATCACAACGTCTCGCTTGTCAGAAATGACAAAGGAGAAGAAGTGATTGTGATTGGTAAGGGGATTGCATTTGGGAAAAAGAAGGGGGACTTAATTGCTGAAGATCAAGTTGAGAAGATCTTTCGGATGAAGACAGAAGAGTCCAGGGAAAACTTTATGGCTCTGCTCAAAGATGTTCCGCTTGATTTTATCACAGTGACTTATGAAATCATTGATAAGCTATCAAAGAAATATCATTATCCGATTCAAGAGTATCTCTATGTGACCTTGACAGATCATATTTACTGCTCTTACCAAGCTCTAGCACAAGGAAGGTACAAGGATAGTAATCTGCCAGATATTTCTGCCAAGTATCCTATAGCTTTTCAAATCGCAAAGGAAGCCTTTGAAATCTATCGTCAGAAGTTGACAGATCATTTCCCTGAGGATGAAATTATTCGGATCGCTTATCATTTCATCAATGCCGAAGGGGAGCATGAAGTTCAAGTGGTTGAGTCGATTGATAAGAGGAAAGAAATTCTCAGGAATGTCGAAGAAGTGCTAAAGGGTTATGCAATTCAACGAACCAAAGAGAATAATCATTTCTATGATCGTTTTATGATTCATTTGAATTATTTCTTGGATTATCTAGACAGATCTAGAGATGATAACCAATCACTTCTGGATATGGAAGATCATATTAAACAATCCTATCCAAAAGCGTTCGAGATTGGTTCCAAGATCTATGATGTGATTACGCAACATACGGGTCTTGATTTGTATAAAAGTGAACGAGTTTATCTAGTTCTACATATTCAACGTTTATTGTCATAAAAATTTAATTAAAAATACATAAGGAGAATTCTATCATGAATAGAGAAGAAGTAACATTGTTAGGTTTTGAAATCGTAGCCTATGCTGGCGATGCTCGTTCAAAACTATTGGAAGCCTTGAAGGCTGCTGAAGCTGGCGATTTTGCGAAAGCAGATAGCTTAGTCGAGGAAGCTGGTTCTTGCATTGCAGAGGCTCACCACGCGCAAACAAGTCTATTAACTAAGGAAGCTTCAGGTGAGGATTTGGCTTATAGTGTGACCATGATGCATGGTCAGGATCACTTGATGACAACTATCTTGCTCAAAGATTTGATGCACCATTTAATCGAACTCTACAAGAGAGGAGTTAAGTAATGAACAAACTAATTTCATTTATCGAGAAAGGAAAGCCTTTCTTTGAGAAATTATCTCGTAATATCTATCTTCGTGCTATTCGTGATGGTTTCATCGCTGGTATGCCAGTTATTCTCTTCTCAAGTATCTTTATCTTGATTGCCTTTGTTCCTAACTCATGGGGGTTTAAATGGTCTGATGATGTTGTTAATCTCCTCATGAAACCTTATAGCTATTCAATGGGGATTCTGGCTCTCTTGGTAGCTGGTACAACAGCTAAGTCATTGACCGACTCAGTAAACCGTAGCATGGAGAAAACCAATCAAATCAACTATATGTCAACACTGTTGGCTGCGATTGTTGGTTTGTTGATGTTGGCAGCTGATCCGATTGAAGGTGGCTTTGCGACAGGTTTCCTTGGAACAAAAGGTTTGCTTTCAGCCTTCCTTGCTGCCTTTGTTACTGTAGCCATCTATAAGGTTTGTGTTAAGAACAACGTCACTATTCGTATGCCTGACGAAGTTCCACCAAATATCTCACAAGTATTTAAAGATGTGATTCCATTCACTCTATCAGTTGTTTCTCTTTATGCTCTCGATTTACTAGCTCGTCATTTTGTTGGTGCAAGCGTAGCTGAATCAATCGGTAAATTCTTTGCACCATTATTCTCAGCTGCTGATGGCTATCTGGGTATTACCATTATCTTTGGGGCCTTTGCCTTCTTCTGGTTTGTTGGTATCCATGGTCCATCTATCGTTGAACCAGCAATCGCAGCGATTACCTATGCGAATGCCGAAGTCAACTTGAACCTTCTCCAACAAGGGATGCATGCAGACAAGATCCTTACTTCAGGTACACAAATGTTTATCGTTACCATGGGTGGTACTGGTGCGACACTGGTTGTTCCATTCATGTTCATGTGGTTAACAAAATCAAAACGAAACCGTGCAATCGGACGTGCTTCAGTAGTTCCAACTTTCTTTGGTGTAAATGAACCAATCTTGTTTGGTGCACCGCTTGTATTGAACCCGATTTTCTTTATTCCATTTATCTTTGCGCCAATTGCCAACGTATGGATCTTTAAATTCTTCATTGAAACGCTTGGCATGAACTCATTTACTGCCAACCTTCCTTGGACAACACCAGGTCCGCTCGGTATTGTTCTCGGTACAAACTTCCAATTCTTGTCATTTGTACTTGCTGCTTTGTTAATCCTTGTTGATGTAGCCATCTACTATCCATTCCTCAAGGTTTATGATGAACAAATCCTTGAAGAAGAGAGTTCAGGTAAAGCCAATGATGAATTGAAAGAAAAAGTAGCAGCAAACTTCAATACTGCCAAAGCAGATGCGATTCTTGAAAAAGCTGGTGTAGAAGCAGCGCAAAACACAATCACTGAAGAAACCAATGTCTTGGTTCTCTGTGCAGGAGGAGGTACAAGTGGTCTCCTTGCAAATGCTCTAAACAAGGCAGCTGCGGAGTACAAGGTTCCTGTTAAAGCTGCAGCTGGTGGCTATGGAGCTCACCGTGAAATGTTGCCTGAGTTTGATCTGGTTATCCTTGCTCCTCAAGTTGCTTCAAACTTTGAAGACATGAAGGCCGAAACCGACAAACTTGGTATCAAACTTGCCAAGACAGAAGGTGGGCAATACATTAAACTGACTCGCGATGGAAAAGGCGCTCTTGCATTCGTACAAGCGCAGTTTGAAGAATAAAAGGTAAATAGCGAAGAAGTGAGATGGAGGAACTCCTCCCAACTTATACCCCCATCTCATTTCTATTTCTTGAAAGGTGAAATACATGTCAAAAACATTACCAAAAGACTTTATTTTCGGTGGCGCAACAGCTGCCTATCAAGCAGAAGGTGCGACCAATACTGATGGTAAAGGGCCAGTCGCCTGGGACAAATACCTCAAAGATAACTACTGGTACACTGCTGAACCAGCCAGTGATTTCTATCACAAATACCCAGTTGACCTCAAACTTGCAGAAGAGTATGGTGTCAATGGTATCCGTATTTCAATCGCTTGGTCACGTATCTTTCCAACTGGTTATGGGAAGGTTAATGACAAGGGGGTTGAGTTCTATCATAATCTATTTGCAGAGTGCCACAAACGTCATGTTGAGCCCTTTGTAACTCTTCATCACTTTGATACACCAGAAGCTCTACATTCAAATGGAGACTTCTTAAACCGTGAAAACATTGAACACTTTGTAGACTACGCGGCTTTCTGTTTTGAAGAATTCCCAGAAGTAAACTATTGGACAACCTTTAATGAAATTGGGCCGATAGGAGATGGTCAGTATTTGGTCGGGAAATTCCCTCCAGGTATTCAGTACGACCTTGCCAAAGTTTTCCAATCGCACCACAATATGATGGTGTCTCATGCGCGTGCAGTCAAGCTATATAAAGATAAAGGTTATAAAGGTGAAATTGGTGTGGTTCATGCCCTGCCTACTAAATATCCTCTAGATCCTGAAAATCAAGCAGATGTTCGCGCTGCTGAGTTAGAAGATATTATTCACAATAAATTTATCTTGGATGCAACTTATCTAGGACGATATTCCGAAGAAACGATGGAAGGTGTCAACCATATCTTAGCAGTCAATGGTGGGAGCTTAGATTTGCGTGAAGAAGACTTCGCAGTCCTAAAATCTGCAAAAAACTTGAACGACTTCCTTGGAATCAATTACTATATGAGTGATTGGATGCAAGCCTTTGATGGAGAAACTGAAATTATCCATAATGGCAAGGGTGAGAAAGGAAGCTCTAAATACCAAATCAAAGGCGTTGGTCGTCGTGTAGCTCCTGATTATGTCCCACGTACCGATTGGGATTGGATTATCTATCCTCAAGGTTTGTATGATCAAATCATGCGCGTGAAGCAGAATTATCCGAACTACAAGAAAATCTACATCACTGAGAATGGTCTTGGATACAAAGATGAGTTTGTGGATGGAACAGTCTACGATGATGGACGGATTGATTATGTTAAGAAACATATGGAAGTGATTGCAGATGCAATCTCTGATGGAGCCAATGTCAAAGGCTATTTTATCTGGTCGCTGATGGATGTCTTTTCTTGGTCAAATGGTTACGAAAAGCGTTACGGCCTCTTCTATGTTGATTTTGAAACCCAGGAGCGTTATCCAAAGAAATCAGCTCACTGGTACAAGAAACTAGCTGAGACACAACTTATTGAATAAAATTCAACAAAAATTCCCCGCCAAAAGGCAGGGGAATTTTTATGGTTTTGATAAAAGAATGGTTGTTTGTTTCGACAGGTCTTCAAATGTCTCCTGACTCAGTTTGGAATCTGAAACGATGGTATCAATCTCTGAGATATTGTAGAAAGTGTAAAAATCAAACTTGTTAAACTTGCTGTGGTCTGCCAGTAAGTATTTTTTATTGGCATTGTTCAAGGCGATTCGTTGTACTTCGCCCTCTTCCTCACTGAAAGTAGCAATTGCCTTATCCTTAATACCATTACAACTTACAAAAGCTTTAGAAAACTGAAGATTGGTCAAATCCTGTAAGGTAAGTGTCCCTACAAAAGCACCAGTGATGGAGCGATAATTTCCGCCAATCAAGATCAAATCTGTTAGTTTTCGTTCGTTTAAGATTAGAAAAACTGGAAGACTGTTTGTTACAACACGAATATTATCAATTGGGAGTTCACGAGCAAAACATTCTAAGGTTGTTCCTGGCCCGATAAAAATAGTTTCACCTTCGTCAATCAAATGACCTGCAAAACGGCTAATTTCTTGTTTTTCAGCAATCTGCAAGCCTTGTTTTTCGACGTTTGAGCGTTCGTTGTTTAAGAGAGAACCTGTACGAAGTTTTTCAGCGCCACCGTGCACACGAACCAGCAAATCCTTATCTGCTAGTTCTTGTAAATAGCGGCGAGCTGTCATATCTGACACATCAAGACTCTCCATAATCTCTTTTACAGTAATAGTGCCTTTTGTGTTTACTGCTTCTAGAATACTATCTAGTTTTTCTTGCTTTAGCATCCTTATCACCTCGATTTCTACTATTATTATCTTACCATAAAACGCTCAATCAATCAAATAGAAAAAAACAAAAATATCATAGTTGTTTTAAACAAACTATGATATTTTGAATGATTGGTCAAATTAGTCTAAACCGTAGTTGTAATCCTCGTCTTGCATGGCTTCAACTTCACCAAGGAGGTAACCATTTCCGACTTGAGAGAAGAAGTCGTGGTTAGAAGTTCCTGTTGAAATACCGTTCATAACGATTGGGTTGACATCATCAGCTGAATCTGGGAAGAGTGGATCTTGTCCTAGGTTCATAAGAGCCTTATTGGCATTGTAACGAAGGAAGGTTTTAACTTCCTCAGTCCAGCCAACACCGTCATAGAGGCTTTCTGTATACCCCTCTTCGTTCTCGTAGAGAGTGTAGAGCAGGTCGTACATCCATTCTTTGAGCTTTTCTTGCTCTTCTTCAGGCAATTCGTTGAAACCAAGTTGGAATTTGTAACCAATGTAGGTTCCGTGAACAGACTCATCACGAATGATCAGTTTGATGATTTCCGCAACGTTGGCCAGTTTGTTGTTACCGAGATAGTAGAGGGGCGTAAAGAAACCAGAGTAGAAGAGGAAGGTTTCAAGGAAAACACTGGCAACTTTCTTTTCTAGTGGGCTACCATTGAGATAGATTTCATTGATAATTTCCGCTTTTCTTTGTAGGTAGGGGTTAGTGTTGGTCCATTCAAAGATTTCTTCGATTTCAGCCTTGGTGTTTAAGGTAGAGAAGATAGAAGAATAGGATTTTGCGTGGACAGATTCCATAAACTGGATGTTGTTGAAAACAGCTTCCTCATGTGGTGTACGGATGTCTGAGCGAAGTGCTTGAACTCCTGTTTCAGATTGCATGGTATCCAAAAGGGTCAAACCACCAAAGACTTTTCCAACCAAGTCTTTTTCCTTGTTTGATAGTTTTCTCCAGTCGTCTAGGTCATTTGACAAGGGGATACGCGTATCGAGCCAGAATTGCTCTGTCAGCTTTTCCCAAGTTGATTTGTCGATGACATCTTCGATGGCATTCCAGTTAATGGCTTTGTAGTAAGTTTCCATTTGAAATCTCTTTCTGTATGTAATAATGCGATTGTCGAATCCTCTCTATTTTATCATAGTCTGAGAAGAGTATCGCACAAAAAGTCGGAAGCCCGACTTTTTAGTTTTTCATAGTATTTAAGATACTTATCAAGTTTTGTCTGGTGGTTAACTTAATCAGTAGTCTGAGAAAACGTGGCTGCCTCAGATAAAAATTAAATCACACAGCTTTCACATTGGTTAGCACCGACTTCTCCACCATCATCTGTAAAGGTACGGACGTAGTAGATAGACTTGATGCCCTTGTTAAAGGCATAGTTACGAAGGATAGACAAGTCACGTGTCGTTTGTTTGTTCTCTTTCTTCCATTCATAAAGACCTTTTGGAATGTCGCTACGCATGAAGAGAGTGAGTGAAAGTCCTTGATCCACGTGCTCAGTCGCAGCCGCGTAAACATCAATCACCTTACGCATATCCATGTCATAAGCAGAAGTGTAGTAAGGAATGGTATCTGTAGACAATCCTGCGGCAGGGTAGTAAATCTTACCTATTTTCTTTTCCTGACGTTCTTCGATACGTTGTGTAATTGGGTGGATAGAAGCAGAAACGTCGTTGATGTAGCTGATAGAACCATTTGGAGCTACAGCAAGGCGGTTTTGGTGATAAAGACCATCTGCTTGAACCTTTTCGCGAAGTTCAGCCCAGTCAGCAGCACTTGGAATAAAGACATCTTTGAAGAGTTCTTTAACACGGTCTGATTTTGGAACAAATTCGCCAGTTACATACTTGTCAAAGTAGCTTCCGTTAGCATAGTCTGATTTTTCAAAGTTGTGGAAGGTGATGCCACGTTCGCGCGCGATATTGTTTGATTCCACCAAGGTCCAGTAGTTCATAAGCATAAAGTAGATACTTGTAAATTCAATTGACTCAGGTGATCCGTACTCAATCAGTTGTTGGGCAAGGTAGCTATGAAGCCCCATGGCACCAAGACCAAAGGTGTGAGCTAAACTGTTTCCGTGGTCGATAGTAGGGACAGCTACGATGTGTGAACTATCTGTAACGAAAGTAAGGGCACGAACCATAGCGCGGATAGAACGACCAAAGTCAGGTGAAGTCATCATGTTGACCACGTTTGTTGATCCAAGGTTACATGAAACGTCCGTTCCCATTTGAAGGAATTCTTGAGCATCGTTAATCAAGCTTGGTTCTTGAACTTGAAGAATCTCAGAACACAAGTTACTCATGATAATCTTTCCATCAACAGGATTTGCACGGTTAGCCGTATCAATGTTGACTACATAAGGGTAACCAGATTCTTGTTGCAATTTAGAGATTTCAGTTTCCAAATCACGCGCCTTGATTTTTGTCTTGCGGATGTTTGGATTTGCGACCAATTCATCATATTTTTCAGTTATGTCGATGTAGTTGAATGGCACACCGTACTCAAGCTCTACAGAGTAAGGGCTGAAGAGGTACATTTCTTCATTTTTACGAGCCAATTCGTAGAATTTATCGGGTACTACAACACCAAGTGAAAGGGTCTTTACACGAACTTTTTCATCAGCATTTTCTTTCTTAGTGGAAAGGAAGGCGATGATATCTGGGTGAAAGACGTTGAGGTAGACAACCCCAGCACCTTGACGTTGCCCGAGTTGGTTTGAGTAAGAGAAGCTGTCTTCAAAAAGCTTCATAACTGGAACGACACCAGAAGCTGCTCCTTCATAACCTTTGATAGGTGCGCCAGCTTCACGAAGGTTGCTTAGAGTAATACCTACACCACCACCGATACGTGAAAGTTGAAGAGCTGAGTTGATAGAACGTCCGATAGAGTTCATGTCATCAGTTACTTGAATCAAGAAACAAGATACCAACTCCCCACGACGAGCACGACCTGCATTCAAAAAGGAAGGAGTAGCTGGTTGATAGCGTTGGTGGATGATTTCATTGGCAATATCAGTCGCAATCGCTTCATCCCCGTCAGCAAAATAAAGCGCGTTAAAGAAGACACGGTCTTCCATGCTTTCAAGGTAGTATTCACCGTCATTAGTCTTCAAGGCATATTGATTGTAAAACTTATAGGCAGCCATGAATGATTTGAATTGGAAGTTCTGGTCCTTGATAAATTGATGCAATTCTTCCAAAAACTCTGGACGGTACTTCTTTAGAAATGCAGTTTCGATGTAGTTGTGTTCAATGAGGTAGTTGATTTTATCAGTAATTGAATCAAAAACCATGGTATTTGGAACCACATTTTCTTTAAAGAAGGCATCCAAGGCTTCCTTATCTTTATGAAGCATGATTTGTCCATTGACAGGACGGTTGATTTCGTTATTGAGACGGAAGTAAGTTACGTCCTCAAGATGTTTTAATCCCATAAAATTTCCTTTATCTAATTACAAAAGAAAGGCCTCTAAGTTAGCCCTAGAAGCAATCTCTTCTGGATGATGTACTAAGATTATGCTAATTGTTTCAGTTTTCCTGGTTGGAAGCCTGAAAAGACTTCAGTTGGTGTTTGGATAACAGGAGCAGCGCTGAAACCGAGCTCTTTAACTTGATCGATGTACTCTGGTTGCTCGTCGAGATTGATCTCACGATAAGCGACATTGTTGCTGTCCAAGAAACGCTTGGTCATCTTACATTGGACACAGTTGTTTTTAGAATAAACGGTTACCATTTTCGTAACTCCTCTTTCAAAATAGATTACTTTCTTAGTATATCAGAAAAAAAAACTTTGTCAAACTTTTTAAACTAAATCTTGTGCTAAAAAGTTACAGTTTCAAAAACAAAGCACAAGATATAGTGTTTTGTCAGAGTGTAAAATTGGGTTTTCATTGAACTATCAAAGTTTATCAAAACAAAAAAACTATATACTGTATATTGGTAAGATAAATAGAAGATTTTCAGCAAGTTATCAGAAAGGAAAACGAAGAAAATAGCAAAAATCGTAAGAACAGGAATAAGTCTAGCTGAGACAATACTTTAATAAAATAGAAACTGTAATATTTACGAAAAAAAGAAATTTTCTACACAAGATGTCCCAATATTTTGTATTAGAATATCTAAAATATAACCAAAGTGGAAATGACAGATTATGATGTATTCATAAAAATGGATCATTGGTTAATTTTATATAGGATACTTATGAGTTTCGTATCCTTTCATAAGGAGTATATAAATACAATGTTTGAAAAAGTTCATTTTATGTGATACACTATCTATGATTATAAGATTAAAAAATGGATATCTGAATGCTTTTGTTTGATAGAGAATGTTATCAGATTATAATTAGATTAAATGAATGAAAGAACACAGAATTAGGAGGCGCGTGGTGAAAGAAAATGATGTTATTTTAAAACGGCAATCAACTCAAATATTTTTTAAGAATGGTGATACGGATTTTTTCTTCAATTGGTTGTTAGGAATCGGTGAAATTTTTGGTTTCTCTCATGGAGAGCTTTATTATCTTGCTCAAAGATTGGGGAACTCACCAAAGCCTGATGACTGGAAAAATGTATTTTTATCGCATGTAAACTACCTTGAACAAGAAGCAAGTAATTCAGGATTGAGTGAACAAACAAAGGCGCAGTATTATCTTGCACAGACCTACTCACTTCGCTCGGCAATCCAATTTACCGATCCATTTTCTGAAGAGTATTTACCGACCGTTCGTCAAATGGAGAAGGTGTTTTCTAGTGCAATTCATTCACTAGGTGCACCGATTGAAAAATTAACTATTCCCTATCAGGGTTCTTACTTGCCTGGTTATTATCTTCATAGCGACGATAATTGCCCAACGCTAATCATGATTGGTGGAGGTGATACTTATCGCGAAGATTTATTTTACTTTGCAGGATATCCTGGATGGATACGAAATTATAATGTTTTAATGGTTGATCTTCCTGGTCAAGGGAGCAATCCTAGTAGAGGGCTGGTCTTTGATGTGGATGCTTCTATTCCAATTTCATTATGCATAGACTGGTTGGAAAATAGAAATCCTAAACTAAATTATTTAGCTATTTATGGTGTCAGCGGAGGGGGATATTTTACTGCACAAGCTGTCGAAAAGGATCCAAGAATTCATGCTTGGATTGCTAGTACCCCTATTTACGATGTTGCAGAACTTTTCAGAAAAGAATTTGGATCAAGTTTGAAAGCACCTAGTTGGTTAATAAATGCCATTTTAAAATTAGCTGGAAATTGGAATGAATCAGCAAATTTAAATCTTAAAAAGTATGCATGGCAGTTTGGTACTTCTGATTTTAAGAGTGCTATTGATGATGTATTTAACCATGCAAAGATTGTGGATTACCAAAAAATTCAATGCCCATGCCTTTTTATCATGGGAAAGGGTGAGGGTGCTGAACTGCAGCATCAAACTAAGGTGATTTATGAAGAACTTAAATCTAAAAATCAACAAACTAAACTTCAAGTATTTGAGGCGGAAAGTGGTGCGGACGCTCATTGCCAAGTCAATAATCTAAGACTCGCCCATAATGTCGTTTTTGATTGGTTGGATACTTTATTTGAATGGAATCAATCAAAGTTTTAGTTCTACTTATACCACTTAGATATATCTACCTTTTTACTGTTAGGGGCTACAAACTTATTTTACTTTAAGTAGCAAATTGGATAAATTCTCTACTGTTTGTTGATGGTAAGAGTAGGTTTTAGAATTTCAGGATTTGATGAAGTCTTTTCAAATAATGGATTTACTGAGTTATATTAATTATAGTTAAATAGTATTATTTCATTATTTACTAGGATTGTCCTCTGATTGGTATTAAGGGAAAATAGCTTTGAAAATTGAATTTTGATGATGACATTCTTTGAACAATTAGTGTTTAGATATGCTATTTAGTTACTAGAGTGCTCATTTAATAGAAAAAGAAGTAATTTCATTTTCAGTAAAAATCCATAAAATACTTGAAAAATTATCTAGAAGGTGATATAATACAGTCTTGTAAGGGTTATCACATATAATCCAAATAAGAAACAATTAAAGGAGAGTCAAACTATGGCTTCTAAAGATTTCCACGTAGTGGCAGAAACAGGTATCCACGCACGTCCAGCAACATTGTTGGTTCAAACAGCTAGCAAATTTGCTTCAGATATCACTCTTGAGTACAAAGGTAAATCAGTAAACCTTAAATCAATCATGGGTGTTATGAGTCTTGGTGTTGGCCAAGGTGCTGATGTTACAATTTCAGCTGAAGGTGCAGATGCTGACGATGCAATCGCTGCAATCACTGAAACTATGGAAAAAGAAGGATTGGCATAAGGAAAATGACAGAAATGCTTAAAGGAATCGCAGCATCAGACGGTGTTGCAGTTGCAAAAGCATATCTACTCGTTCAACCGGATTTGTCATTTGAGACTATTACAGTCGAAGATACAAACGCAGAAGAAGCTCGCCTTGATGCCGCTCTAAAAGCATCACAAGACGAGCTTTCTGTTATTCGTGAGAAAGCAGTAGGTACGCTCGGTGAAGAAGCAGCTCAAGTTTTTGACGCTCACTTAATGGTTCTTGCTGACCCAGAAATGATCAGCCAAATCAAGGAAACAATCCGTGCGAAGAAAGTGAATGCAGAGGCAGGTCTGAAAGAAGTTACAGATATGTTTATCACTATCTTTGAAGGCATGGAAGACAACCCATACATGCAAGAACGCGCAGCGGATATCCGCGACGTGACGAAACGTGTATTGGCAAACCTCCTTGGTAAAAAATTGCCAAATCCAGCTTCTATCAATGAAGAAGTGATCGTGATTGCGCATGACTTGACTCCTTCAGATACAGCTCAATTGGACAAAAACTTTGTAAAAGCTTTTGTAACAAACATCGGTGGACGTACAAGCCACTCAGCTATCATGGCACGTACACTTGAAATTGCTGCTGTATTAGGTACAAACAACATCACTGAAATCGTTAAAGACGGTGATATTCTTGCCGTTAACGGTATCACAGGTGAGGTTATTATCAACCCAACTGATGAGCAAGCGGCTGAATTCAAGGCTGCTGGTGAAGCTTATGCGAAACAAAAAGCTGAATGGGCGCTCTTGAAAGACGCTAAAACAGTAACTGCTGATGGCAAACACTTTGAATTGGCTGCCAACATCGGTACTCCAAAAGACGTTGAAGGTGTCAATGACAACGGTGCTGAAGCTGTTGGTCTTTACCGTACAGAGTTCTTGTACATGGATTCTCAAGACTTCCCAACAGAAGACGAGCAGTACGAAGCATACAAGGCAGTGCTTGAAGGAATGAACGGTAAACCTGTTGTTGTTCGTACAATGGATATCGGTGGAGATAAGGAACTTCCTTACTTCGATATGCCTCACGAAATGAACCCATTCCTTGGATTCCGTGCCCTTCGTATCTCTATTTCTGAAACTGGAGATGCTATGTTCCGTACACAAATCCGTGCCCTTCTTCGTGCTTCTGTTCACGGTCAATTGCGTATCATGTTCCCAATGGTTGCACTCTTGAAAGAATTCCGTGCAGCGAAAGCAGTCTTTGATGAAGAAAAAGCAAACCTTCTTGCTGAAGGTGTTGCAGTTGCGGACAATATCCAAGTTGGTATCATGATCGAGATTCCTGCAGCGGCTATGCTTGCAGACCAATTTGCTAAAGAAGTTGACTTCTTCTCAATTGGTACAAACGACTTGATCCAATATACAATGGCAGCAGACCGTATGAACGAACAAGTTTCATACCTTTACCAACCATACAACCCATCAATCCTTCGTTTGATTAACAACGTTATCAAAGCAGCTCACGCTGAAGGTAAATGGGCAGGTATGTGTGGTGAGATGGCTGGTGACCAACAAGCTGTTCCACTTCTTGTCGGAATGGGCTTGGATGAGTTCTCTATGTCAGCAACATCTGTACTTCGTACACGCAGCTTGATGAAGAAACTTGATACAGCTAAGATGGAAGAGTACGCAAACCGTGCCCTTACAGAATGCTCAACAATGGAAGAAGTTCTTGAACTTCAAAAAGAATACGTTAATTTTGATTAATCGAAAAGTCCTTGCAACGTAGTTGCAGGGATTTTTTTGATATTTTAAAAAGAATTTTCAAGAAAATCTTTCTTATAGAAAGTTCAACCTTGAAAAAGTAGTGGTCAGAACAAAAAATACTTAACCGGTTCATAAAATCCTTGACAAGTTGGAGATTTAGGAGTAAACTATTAACCAGTTAACTTTTAGAGAGGAGTTTCTGCAATTTAGAAATGAATTGCAACTAGAAATATCAAAAAGAAAGAGAGTTTCGATGAAAATTAATAAAAAATACCTTGCTGGTTCTGCGGCAGCCTTGATTTTAAGTGTCTGTTCTTATGAGTTAGGACTGTATCAAGCTAGAACGGTCAAAGAAAATAACCGTGTGTCTTACGTTGATGGTAAACAAGCGGCACAAAAAACGGAAAATCTGACTCCTGATGAGGTTAGTAAAAAAGAAGGCATCAATGCCGAACAAATCGTCATCAAGATAACAGACCAGGGCTATGTCACTTCACACGGTGACCACTATCATTATTACAATGGCAAGGTTCCTTATGACGCTATCATCAGTGAAGAGTTGCTGATGAAGGATCCAAACTACCAGCTCAAGGACGAAGATATTGTCAGTGAAATCAAGGGTGGTTATGTTATCAAGGTAGATGGAAAATACTATGTTTACCTTAAGGATGCGGCCCATGCAGATAATGTCCGTACGAAAGAAGAAATCAATCGACAAAAACAAGAGCACAGTCAGCGTCGTGAAGGAGGGACTTCAGCAAACGATGGTGCGGTAGCCTTGGCACGTTCACAGGGACGCTATACCACAGATGATGGTTATATCTTTAATGCCTCTGATATCATTGAGGATACTGGTGATGCTTATATCGTTCCTCATGGCAACCATTACCATTACATTCCTAAGAGTGAGTTATCAGCCAGCGAATTGGCTGCTGCAGAAGCCTTTCTATCTGGTAGAAGTGGCCAATCAAAGGCGCCTACTTATCGCCGTACCAATA
>CAJPPL010000027.1:0-16744 GCA_905372585.1 Streptococcus oralis | reverse complement strand
AGGAAAAATCCTAAGAGAAAACTTAGGATTTTGGCATTCTATTTTTACACTTTAAAAATTGCGTCCTGACTTGTTGTAGCCATATTTTTCTACAAAATACTCACGAAATTCCAAGAGATTGTCATCCATGATGGCTTGGCGGACCTGCTTCATCAGATTGAGCAAGAAGTAGAGATTGTGGTAACTAGTCAAGCGGATACCGAAGGTTTCATCAGCCTTGAGCAAGTGACGAAGGTAGGCGCGTGTGTAGTTCTTACATGTGTAGCAATCACACTCAGGATCCAGTGGCGTAAAGTCTTCAGCGAATTGGGCATTTTTGACAACCAAACGACCTTGACTGGTCATACAAGTTCCGTTACGAGCGATACGAGTCGGTAAGACACAGTCAAACATATCCACACCACGAATAACCCCATCAATCAAGCTATCTGGCGCTCCGACACCCATCAAATAGCGAGGCTTGTTTTCAGGAAGGAGTTGGGTTGTGAAGTCCAAGACGGCATTCATTTCCTCATGCGTTTCTCCTACTGCCAAACCACCGATAGAGTAACCTGGAAAGTCCATGCTAACAAGGTCGTGAGCTGACTGACGGCGAAGATCTTCAAAGCCCGCTCCCTGTACAATTCCAAACAAACCTTGGTCATGCGGACGACGATGAGCCTTCAAACCACGCTCAGCCCAACGACTGGTACGTTCGATTGATTTCTTAACGTAATCATAGGGTTGGTAAAACTGAGGACATTCGTCAAAGGACATCATGATGTCTGAACCCAGATTATTCTGAATAGAGATGGCCTTTTCTGGTGATAGGAACATCTTGGAGCCATTGAGATGGTTTTTAAAGGTTACTCCTTCTTCGGTGATATTTCGGCTATCTGCTAGGGAATAAACCTGGAAGCCACCACTATCTGTCAAAATTGGTTGGTCCCAGTTCATAAATTTGTGGAGACCACCTGCACGTGCGATGAGTTCGTCCCCAGGGCGAAGCCAGAGATGATAGGTATTAGAGAGGATAATCCCTGATCCCATCTCCTTCAACTCCTCTGGTGACTGGGTTTTTACAGTAGCTTGGGTCCCAACTGGCATAAACATAGGTGTCGGGAAGGTACCGTGCGGAGTGATGATTTCTCCCAGACGAGCTCCCGTGTGTTTCTCTTTCTTAATCAAACGGTATTTGATTGGTGAATCTGACATTTTTTACCTCCGAAGCTGGGAAAAACAGTCCCAGTTCATACTTTGTGCCCAAAGGCATACTGTATGATTTTATCAAAAAAAGCTGGAACTGTCACGAACTATGGTATAATGAGAGAATGAAATACCCAAAAATTGATTTAAAAACCATTCGTCTGCAGACGAGGCAGTTTCAGGCTGAAAATCCCCGCCTCTTTCTCGTCTATCTCTTACCTAGTATGCTGGTCATCTTGTCAGGCTTTCTCAACCCCTTGGCTCGTCTCCAAGAAAGTGTTTTAGAGCAATCATTTTTCAGCATGCTAGCACAAGTGCTCCAAGCCTATCTCTTCCCGCTAGTGGTTTCTTTTATGAGCACGATTTTTCTAGCAGGTGCTGCTTTTGCGACACTCCGACTCCTCAAGGATCCTGATACAGAACTCTCAGTAAAATCAAGCCTGGCCCTCTTTGCTGAAGAGCGCTTCTCGCAAACCTTCCTAACTCTGCTCCTCAAACGTTTCTACCTCTTTTTATGGAGCATTCCAAACTTAGTAGGCATTTATTTCCTCTTTTATAGCAATCTCTTGGCTAGAAGATTTGTTGCCCTACATCCTGAGTTTCCAAAACTAGACCTCTCATCTATTGAAAACGAGCAATTCCTTATGACCTTTGGGCTCTACTTTTTTGCGAGCCTCATCTTGATGATTGTAGGAAATGCCCTCTATATCCCGCAACATTACGCCTACTCGCAGGTAGAATTCCTCCTCTGCGACACTCTAGATTTAGGGCAGGCTAAACCCAGTCAAATCCTGAAAACCAGTCGTTTCTTGGTGAAAGGTTACAAATTTCAACGCTTTGTCCTCGATTTACAACTACTTCCTTGGTACTTCCTCAATTGGATTACTTTTGGAATTGCTAGTTTTTCAATCCTTCCCTATATCCAGAGCAGCCAAATCATTTTCTATCGAACTTTGCTCGCTCTCAAACGCCGAAAAGTATAAACTTTCTACTATTATCTCAAAAAAATCAGCACTTTCTAAAGAAGGTGCTGATTTCAGTTATTTTTAAAATATAATGGAGAAACTCCTGTAACAGGACTAAGTTGCTTATTCACAATAAAGAAATAATCACATGCTGTCCATTTACCCTACCAAGGTCACATTTTCTATATTTCCTTCAATATCTGCCCTGACTTCTACCGCATGCCCAGCAAAAATATCCTCTTTATCTCCATAATAAAGAGTCAAATCCCCCGCTTCGCTGATAGACAGTTCCCCCAGATACAAGGAATTATAAAAATAGTCCTCTGTTAATACTTCGGCATCTCCGTCTGAAGCTAGCCAGTCCTCTGCTGTTTCCCACATCTCTTTTACTATAACGTCTCGGATTTCAGAGTCTCTTCGGTCAATATCCCTGACAAATGTTTTCAAGTAGCCAAATGATTTTGGTGGTAAGCTGGCATCTTCATTTGCATCCAACATCACGCTAACCCTGCTTCCCGCAAGATCCATACTTCCCTCAAACCATGAATAAGCTCTATTTAAAGTGAATTCGCCTATAGAATCTTTGATGACGACTGGTTTAACATATTCTGCAATCAGAGCTTCTAATCTACTATCCGACTGCCCATCTTCAATGTATTCCAGCAGACGATAACAGTTATTCGCTACTGCTGCCATATAAGGTTCTAATTGCCTTTGTGGTCTTTTCTGACATTTGATGTGATGAATCTGATAGGGCTCGAAACTATAGCTATAGAGCAAGCCCTTTTCTTCATATTCCTCTGGACTCACCAACCACTCCAAACGTCCCTCTATTTCCGAGAACTCCTTTGTCCCCACATTCACACTTGCTACAAAATGAACCGAAGGCAACTTCCATCCATTCTTTAAAACAGTCGCACCTCCCACATTTTGCAAAGTGATAATCAAGAGTTCAACGACTTCACCACAAAATTCTTTTTCAAAGTCATCAATGGTTTTCACAAATGTTTTTTTCAAACTATTCATCATAGTGTTCTCACCTTCTACTAAAATAAAAATACTTGATTTTCAGTCAACTTCAGTTTGATTATAGCATAACTTTGAAAACATTTTGACTTAGAACAACAAAAAGAAGCCTCAACCTTATGAGTTTTCAGCTTCTTTTTCTATTAGTTCATTGAAACGTGAACGTGGTCATAGTGATTTTCGGTTACGCTACCACGGTCTGGCATTGGATTCCACGTATAGGCTGGTCCATATTTACTATCGTATGGAGCGTAGAAACGTTGTTTCCAAATGATATAGTTGATACCACGGCTAGCCATATTTTTGACTGCATATTCTGCAATTTGATCTCCGAGTGCTGAACTCACTGGAACCATAAAGTCGATGGCCAAACCTTTACCATGGTCCCCACTGTCACCAGGACGGTAGCCACTAAAAGATGTAATTCCAAACAAGTTGGCTACTTCTTCTTTAAAGGCCGCCGTTTGTGGTTGAAGACCAGCATTCTCAGACTTAGCTACAGCAAGTCCTGCATAGTCAGGAGCCGCTGGAGCAGCATACGTTCTTGAAGGAGTTTGGCTTTGCTCTGCTTGATAAGTCGAAGTTGCAGTGTCAGAAGTTGCTGTTGATGCTGCTTCTTCTGTTGCACTTGTTCCTGTTGTATCAGCAGGTGTTTCAGTTGCTGGAGCAGCTGCTACTGGTGCTTCTGCTGGAGTTGTTGCTGCCGTTTCTTCAGTAGCTGGAGTCGCTGCTTGAGGAGCTTCTTCTTCAACTGGACTAGTTGTTTCTGCTACTACAGGTGTTTCTGTAGATGGTGTCTCTTCAGCAACTGTCGCTGTCTCAGAAACTTCTGAATTTGGCGCTACTTCTGTTGGTTTTTCAGTCTCTGTTACAGTTGGAGCATCCTCAATTGGTTGAGAAAGATCTTCTACTTGAACTGTTTGTTCATCAACTGTCACTTGATTCGTCGTCAAATCAGCTGTCGCAGTCGTCACTTCTTCACTAGAATCCGCTTGAGGAGTTTGAATTTCAACTTCCGTCACCTCTTCTGCCTCATTGACAGTTGTAGTGAGGACAGTATCTGGGAAAATCAAGTCCATATTGGTGATTTTGTTCAAATTAGCAAGAACCGTCACATCTACTCCCAAAGCTTCTGCAATCGTGCTCAGGGTATCACCATACTGAACTGTATAGCTGTTTTTGTTCTCGTTTTTCGTCACATCATTTTGAATTTGCTCAACGCTACGTGCTGTCCAAGAGATTTCTTGAGCTTTCGCTCCTAATGTGGGAGCAAGAGACAGGGCGACAGTTGAGGCTAAAATAATTCTTTTCTTCATTCGTTCATATTCCTTTCAAATGAGTACCTGTCTATCATAACACAAAAAAAGCAGAAAAAAAGCCCTCTCGGGCCTATTTAACAGAACTGTCCATTCCTTGTAACAAACTCGATTACTTGAAATAGTTTGTTAGGTTTCTGTCACAAAACTGACACAATCTTCTCGTCACTTATCCTCAAAAATATAAGGAATAGCTGCTAGTGCTTGAATCCTCTGATTCCCTTCATAAGTTGACTCTAAAAAGTTAATGCTTTGAATACCGCTATTCTGGGCAAATTTCACATCCAAAGTCCGGTCCCCTAGATAATAGGTAGTCCTAGGATCCAACTCATATTTGTCTAGCAGATATGTCGCCGCTTCTGGACTGGGCTTGCGTGCAAAACCACTCTGATTAGTTAAAATTTCTGTGAAATAACATTCCAAACCCAAGTCTCTTAGAATGGTAAAGGCATTGTCTCCTTTATGGGTATAAACAAACTGCATAATCCCTGCTTCATCTGCCCAAGCCAACACTTCACGCGCACCTGGCATCAAAACTATCTGGGCATTCTTCTCAGCCAAACTCTGGGCACGCACCTGATTGAGCACTTCCACATCCAGTTTTCGCTCTTCTGCCACCTGCTCCAGTAAATCTTGCACCGAAAACTTGAGGATAAACTCTCTCACTTTCTCCTTGTCATAAGGAATAGAAAACTGACCAAAGGTTTCCTCAATCCCTGACAAAATCGCTTCGTATGAGTCCAATAAAGTCCCGTCCAAATCCCAAATAAAGGCTATTTTTTGCATCTCCTATCCTTTCAAGCTCATATAACGCTGGTAACGGTAACGTAGAAATAACCAACGGAAACCATTATCCAAGAGAGTCCCTGCCCAAATACCAGGCAAGCCCCAACCAAGAACAATACCCATCAGATAGGCTGTCCCTATACGGATACACCACATCCCAATACTTGTCGCATAAAAGGGGAGGCGAGCATTTCCCAATCCCTGCCACACTGCCGTATATATAACTGTCCCTGTCGCCATGGGGGTTCCTAGTAGAGAGAACAGTGCCACCAAAACGCTCGCTTCAACTGCTATAGGGTCCGTCGTATAGAGATGAGTCAATGGTGTCCCCAAGGCATAGATACTGAGAGTTAAGGGCAACATGAGAAGCAGAGAAAGCCAAAAGGTTTGCTTGCTTACCTCGTCTACTCTTTCCCAGTTATCCTCTCCAACTGCTCGAGCCACCTGCATGACCGTTGCCGTAGCGACACCAAAGGCAGGCATGTAGTTAAACTGGGTCAAGACTTCTCCAACTGCATTCCCCGCTACTGCCTCCGTCCCAAAAGAAACAACCAAGGCAATGATTACTACATCTCCAGCTCGCATCATGAGACGTTCTCCTGCCGCTGGCAAAGCCAAAGTCAATAGTTCCTTATCTAAACCAAAAGTCGGTTTCTCAAAAGGCAGCTTTAATTGCGACCACAAAATCACAAGACCGACTAAGCGAGACAAGATAGTCCCCCAAGCAACACCTGCTATCCCCATATCAAGGACAAAAATAGCTAGACTTGAAAAAAGAATATTCAAGGCATTGGATAAAAGACTAACATAGAGGGGTAGACGCGGATTATGTGTTGCACGAATCAAGGCACCTAGACTCGTCATCAAGCCCAAGAGAACAATCGATCCACCCACCAAAGATAGGTAAAGTCCACCACTCTCAGCCACCTCCTGCTCAGTTCCCAAAAATCCTATCATCTCTTGCCCAGCAAAGATGGATAAAGCGCCTAAAAGTGCACTCAGCAATAGAGTTATCTTGAGAGCCTCTGTCACGTGATAAGCCAACTTGGACTGATCTTTCTGCCCCAAACTTTTTGAAATAACACTGGAGATAGCAGCTCCCAGAGCGATAAAAATCGCCTGGTAAATGGTGATAATATTGCCAGCGACTGAAACACCTGAAATAGCGATTAAGCCCAAGTGAGCGACCAAGTAACTATCCACCATGCCCATAAGCATCTGCAAAAAGTTTTCACCCATAGCTGGCAATGCAATATTAAGAATGTCTTTATTTTTCTTAAACAATCCTTCCTCCTGATGAAAAGAAACTCAGTTGGTTTCCCAACCGAGTTTACTCCCTCTGTCTTAAAGTCCTAGATAAGTCTCAACCGCTGCTTGCATGTCAGCAGCTGCCACTGTTGTTTTATGACGAACTGGAGCTGTTTCAAGGCCATCAACCGCTGGTGGCACTGCCACTCCTGAAATGTCATGTAATTGAGCCAAGGCTTCAAAGTCAGTCAAGCCTGCTTTTCCTGTTACCGCTTCTACGGCAACCACTGGGAACTTGTATGGACTAGCTGTTGATGCAATCACTGTCTTAGTCGCATCGCCAGTAGCTGCTTGGTATTTTCTATAAACAGCTGAGGCAACCGCGGTGTGTGGGTCCTCGATGTAAGCATCTGTTTGATAAACACGTTTAATTTCTGCCGCAGTTTCTTCCTCAGTCGCATATTCAGCTGCAAAGAGTTCCAGAATCGCTGCATCAAAGTCTGTCAATTCATATTGTCCTTGTGTACTCAAAGCATTCATGAGTTCAGCTGTCTTAACCGCATCATTCCCCAAAAGATGGAAAATTAAACGCTCTAAGTTTGAAGATACTAGGATATCCATAGATGGGCTAGTCGTTACCTTAAACTCACGTTTCTTATCGTAAACACGTGTTTTGAAGAAGTCTGTCAAGACATTGTTGTCATTTGAAGCACAGACTAATTTACCAACTGGCAGACCAATTTGCTTGGCATAAAAGGCAGCCAAGATATTTCCAAAGTTTCCAGTTGGTACTGTGAAGTTGACCTTTTCACCAGCCACAATCTCACCAGACTTGACCAACTGAGCGTAGGCATAAACATAATAAACAATCTGTGGTACCAAACGACCAATGTTCATAGAGTTAGCTGATGAAAATTGCAGTTTATTGGCAGCCAATTTTTCACGAAGAGCTACATCGTTAAACATATGTTTCACATTTGTTTGTGCATCATCAAAGTTTCCATCAATAGCGATAACATGAGTATTGTCGCCAGTCTGAGTAGTCATTTGCAACTCTTGTACCTTGCTGACACCATCTTTTGGATAAAAGACGATAATCTCAGTTCCAGGCACATCCGCAAACCCTGCCATAGCAGCTTTTCCAGTATCACCAGATGTCGCTGTCAAAATGACAATCTTGTTCTCCAAACCATGCTTTTTAGCGGCTGTCGTCATAAAGTATGGCAAGATAGACAAGGCCATATCTTTAAAGGCAATCGTTGAACCATGGAACAATTCCAAGTTGTATTGCCCATCCAGTTTCACCAATGGCGCAATAGCTGGAGTATCAAACTTGCTATCGTAGGCATTGTTGATACAGTAGTCCAACTCCTCAGCCGTAAAGTCATCTAAAAAGGCTGATAAAACTAATTTGGCCACTTCTTGGTAAGAAGCATCTTTTAATGTTTCAAAGTCCAAATCCACCTTTGGATAAGTAAGTGGTGTAAACAGACCACCATCCGTCGCCAAACCTTGCAAAATAGCTTGGCTGGCAGTTACTGTATTATTGGCATCACGCGTTGATTGATAAACTAATGTCATGAATCTCTATCCTTTATCTATAGTCTCTTCCATTATATCATGATTTTTCAGAAAATTCTCCCTTTATAAGAGAAATTATAATCCCAATTCTTTCTTCAAAGGCTCTAAATAAACCATTTCTTGCTTGCCTCTCTTCTCCAGACCTTCCTCAGCTAGGGTGAGTAAATCTTTAGAAAACTCGAGAACCGCAGCTTCTTCTTCATCTGTAAGTTTTTTCTTAGAAAATTGTCGTCTTAAAAGCTTATAATCACGACCAGCTGTGGTAAAAAATGGAGCAGTTCGCAAGTAAGCTTCAAGCTTGTCTAAATGAACCAACAAGCCCAAATGAAAGGCTGCAGAAGCAAAAGTCCTATCAAGCGGCTGAGTACACACACTACGAAACTCAACTGTCCCTCGAGTCGTTAAGTCTTGGTACTGGTAACTACGATGAGTTTGGAAATCTTCCTCCTGAGGATGAATTAACACCTCATCCCCATTAAGGGTAAATGCTTGGATTTCAGGTGTAGCCAAATAGTCCCTAGCCTGAATCGGATAAAAATAATAGGTCTGCCCATCACGCTCCGCAGTAAAAATCGCAGAATGATTTAAATAGTCAAAAAAATCATCCTCATCTTTAAATAGTCTAGTATTGACACCAACATTCTCTGGATAGATACCATGCATGGATTCTTCCCAAAAAATATCTCTCGAAATTTTGGTATCCCAATCTGCCCCTGAAAACTCAGAATTTGCAAACAAATAAGCTTTAGCAGCTTCAATTTGCGTAAAAGCATTGATAACACGCAGGTAGTTGAACCTTGAAATGTCTAGTTGAACCTGACTCCCACATATAAAGGCTCCATACTCAGGGAAATGATGTAAATCTGATTTAGTTACATTTCTACTCAAATTCAGATAATCCATCAACATCTGATAGCGGGGATAAGCCACTGGACAATTCTCATTTTTATCCCAGTTGGGATGAATGCCGCAGCCAACAATAGCATGATTAGCTCCCCCCAACTTATTCTGAATCGTAGCCATATAGAAGGTAAAGCGTTCTTCTACCTCTCGGATAGATTCAGCCTTTCCGAATGCAAACTCAATTGTCGTATAAGCAACCTCAAACAAGATCGTATCTTGGCTGACTGGATCAAGCAACTGAATTGGATTCCCAAAATCATCCACTTTTTCGATAGTAAAGCCCAGTACTAATGGTAAATACCGAAAGAGATCCTTAACAACTTCACCATCTGTAGCCTTACCCTCTAAATTTACAATAGGAAATTCTAACTCAATTCCAATAAATAAATCTGGGTTCTCTTTTATATTCTTTAAGTAACGTTTCTTTAGTAATTCAACAGACCGAGACATTAATCACCAAACTCTTTCATAATCAAAATAAATTGTGAATAAGTAATATTATACCAAAAATACACTAAAAATGACTAGAATAAGAAGAAAAAGATGTTTCATCAGTTATCTGTACTTAAAGAAAAAATATCAAAATCTTCACCAAATCAAAAAACAAGGTCCAAAAACCTTGTCTTTATTACTATACCGGCGGCCGGGGTCGAACCGGCACGTCCTTGCGGACACTGGATTTTGAGTTCTATGAATACATTTTTTAAATCTTATAACCTTGATTTAATAGGGTTTTAGGACTTTTGTATCTTGCAAAATAGACTCATTTTTCAAATTTTAGTAACTTTTTGGTAACCCCGTTAAAGACACGGACTCATACCCCAGATAAAGACAATTAAAATTAGATTACGTCTAGATATTTAGTCGCCTTTTGTTTGGTTTAAACCCTTTATGTCTTTTAGAATTCCAAAAATAAAGAAACTAAATAGAACTATTTCTAGGAAATCAAACAAAAAGAAGCTTCTTTCCCCTAACAAGGAGGATATGGAACGTTATGTAGTTATCTTGTTTAAAGATTATAATTTCAAGCAAATTAAATGAATCCAAAAAAGGGTTAGCTACTGTTTTAACACACTTCAAAGCTTATTTGATTAACACTCTAAAACTATGCGTGAGTGTTTACACAAAATTATTGACAGGATTCAAGTGTTTCTAGGTTTTTATAATATTATTTTATCTGATTCTGTCTGATTAAAACTTTGAAAGTCGGTTAACTACACTCAATTTTCGCATAGTCATCCGAATTCCAAATTTCTTTTCAAGATAATTTGTGTTTAAACGTTTTTTTCGAGCATCACGTGGTAAATATAGGTAACAACACTCGTGACCACCATAGAACTCTTCATCTCCAAAATTCTCTCTACTAAGTTCTGTTAGAATACTTTCGGGAATCTCTTCGTTAGTAAAAACTAGATGAATACGAGAACTATCATAAGTATTATCAAATGGGTTTTCTTGAGTAGCAATCTCTAATTGATTAATTTCTTTGATAATTATTGATAAATCAGCTCCAATTTTATCCAAAATTGTATCATGAACTAACTTTCTGATTTCTTCGTCAGATAACTCTGATTCTAAAATAATATTCCCACTCTGAATATATGTTTGAACGTTTAAAAAACCAACTTCTGTTAGGATTTCTACTAAATAAGACATTTTGGGAATTCTATTGGTACCTGTTGGTGTTACTCCGCGAAGGAGAATAATCTTTTTCATACTAATGTCCTTGTGCATCTTTTTCTAAAGAGTTCATCATTTCAAAATAATAATGAGCATCCCCCGTTGAAAAATAATTAAACCATGCTTCTACTGTAGATTTTGAATATAGGCCTAACTCCTCGACAATGAGCTTAGTCCATGATAAAGATCCGGCTGAGCTAGCGGTAATAAGCTTTCCATCTTGAACTGCAATCTCATCTTTATAATAATCCTGCCCTCGATAATGTTGGCTCATCTGGGTTAAAAAGAATGAAGCATTACTTGTATGATATCGATTATCTAAAATTCCTTTTTCAGCTAATCCCAAAGTAGCGCCACAAATAGCTCCAACTAAAATATTTTCTTGCAATAGTTTAGAGGCTACTTCTAAAACATCATCTTGCTCATTATCCAACCAAGTATCACCTCCAATAAGCACTAGCGCAGCTGCATTTGCAGTATCTAAATCATATAGATTAACATCTGGAACAATTGTCATGCCTCCAGCAGTTTTTATAGACTTTTTCCCTTTAGAAACTGTTACTAATTTTACTTTAGCTTCTCCTAACATTGACTGTAAGCTTAGCGCCTGCATTAAATAGCCGTGTTCGAAATCAGCCATAGTATCTTGAATATACATATAAATATTTTTCATCATTCTTACTCCTCTTTGATAAATGATCGAACTATTAATTGTTTTTATTATATCATATTTTATGTTTCGCTGTAATACCAATATTTTTTACTTCATCAGTAAAATAGCGATTTTTAAATATTGAACAACCTATGGAGGCTCACCGTAGGTTTGTATTTATGTTATCAACTTCTGCAACATTTCAACTGCTTGTCCTCAATATCACTGTGCTCCCGTTTAAAAGCAGAGTCAAGAATTATGACAAATAGTACCAACATCTAGAATGAATTTAGAACCTAAAAACAAATCATCAATCTGCATTAAAATAATCATGAATCTCTTTAAAAAGGGTATGCAATATTTCTTGCTCTTCTTCATCTAAATTATTTTCAGAAACTAGCTCATACAAATACTTAGGTAGAGTAGAATGGTTTTTAATTCCATTCATGACAATTGCAAATTTCAGATCATCTAGTTCAGCTTTATTAAACCCTTTTAGCTTCTTCAAATCAATTCTAGTGATTGGAGGTGGGACAACATCTAGAGTACTGTAAATGGTTTTTCCTAATAAGTAATCTGTTGTGGTATCAAATAATTTTGCTAATTTGACAACCGCTTCTAAATTAGGCTCTAAAGTTCCGTTTTCCCAACGAGAATAAGTACCTTGTTGTACATCAATCATCTCAGAAACTTGTACCTGTGTTAACTTCTTACTCTTTCTCAGTTCCTTAAGACGTTCTCCAAAAGAATTATTATTAAACATTGTATCCTCTTTAATATTCGATTCTGTATATTTTAGCTTGACAAAATATTCTAAACGGTATAAAATAGAATTATTCCATAAGGAATATTTATTTTGAAATTAAATATTCCATTGAGAATATTATAGCATAAAAGGAGGTAAAAGCGTATGTAATTAGAAGTCGATTTAAAAAATTTTAATAAAGGAGGTAAGATTCGACAAAATAAAAAAATCTTGAAACAAATGTGCCGTTCGTTCCAAGATCAAAACATATTATGTAACAATTATACCACAGAAAACTCTTCAGTTGTACAAGAAAATTTCGGAGGTTTCACAAAAAGATGACCAATAAAGAGTTAGTCAATCAAATTTCTCGCCTAAACTCTACCTCTACTCTTAAAAACTGGATTCAACTGATTAAAGAGATAAGTGGCAAGGAATTTAAAAAAATTAAAATTCCTATCAGTAGAAATCCAAGAACTCGCCAATTAAGTTATACAGTTGCCTATGACTTTACAGATGAAGACCTTAGACAATTTCAAGAGTTAGCTAACCTAAAACTTGAAATAGGTCTAAAAGAGGCTATACGAGCCGTATTTGGGAGTCTAGAAGACAATGAGCAAGAATCCCTAAACCAAGTAATAGATGAGCTCTACGATGAACTGAGCGCCTTAAAACATGAATTTAAGCGAGAAATACGGCTGATACAAATTGAGAATACCAACCTAAAAAAGAGAATCCAAGATATTGAAGAGTCGATGCAAACCGGCTTACTAGGGTTTGCTAACAAGAGGTCAAAAAATAGGTTCGGCTAATAGCAAGTTTTCGGCTGAGCCATGAGGCAGAAAGCCGAAAATGAGCGTAAATGCGGACGGACCATTTTTGACCGATAGGGTGTGTAGTAACACCACCCTCTGCAAGTTAGGTGTATCATCGAAAGAATTCAGTATTTCCAAGGGTTTCGGAGATTTTAAGGGTGGCAAAATTAGGCAAAAAGTTGAATCAAAATCTATGGCAAAAAATGAACATTTACGTTCTGTATTTGACTGGATTCAAATTCAGTTTG
The DNA here is from genome assembly GCA_905372585.1 of Streptococcus oralis. GTDB lineage: Bacteria > Bacillota > Bacilli > Lactobacillales > Streptococcaceae > Streptococcus > Streptococcus oralis_CJ. The sequence goes on along the minus strand of CAJPPL010000027.1, from coordinate 3,594 downwards.
ATAAAACTGAATTTTCGCCAAGAGAAATAATCGAAGACATTCTATTTCTTGACTATGACCTATTTATTGAGAATAAAGGGAGCCTTAAATACTATAACTATGATAGCCAGCTTCATTATGGGAATATCCGTATCTACTATGGAGCGAAAGAGTCGTCCTACATGCTTGTCATGTCAGGACAGGCACTCGAGTTCTATAGAGATATGGTATTAGATCCAAATAGTCTGTCCGAAAGACAGTTTCTAAACAACCTCTACTACAATTACAATCAATTTTCAGTAAGACGAATTGATATTGCAATAGATGATTTTAATGAGACACCCTATTTCACTCCTAATCAGCTTCTAAAGGTTTGTCAGAAAAAACGCTTTATATATGGAAAAAGCACCTACTACAATACCTACGGAGATGAAACAATCGGCCAGACCTTATATTTGAGAAAACCCAATGATGATGAAAGACTTAGAATTTACGATAAGCGCTTAGAACGAGCTGAGAAGCTCGGTATCAGCAAGCGGTATATAGAAAATTGGATAAGAACTGAGTTAGAACTTAGGAAAGAAAAAGCTCACTACTTCATTCAAGAATGGTTGCATTCAGAAATAGATCTTCTCAACTTTACCAAGGGATATCTCAAAGAAAAAGTGAGGTTCTATAGTGATAGCTACTTCTCAAAACCTCTGAGATCTTGGGAAAAGTTTTTAGGTCACTCAAAACCTGTCTCTATCATTATTTCAAAACCAAAAACAGAACTGGAACAAAAATTAGAATGGTTTACCTATAAAGGTTCAGGAGCTATTCTAAAAGCGTATAAATTTCTATACGACAATAACTTACTGCATGAGTATGAGAAAGCTAACTATCTCGCACTCAACAATATGGAATATCCACCAGATTTAGCAAGTGGATTAATAGAAAGGGCAATACTCTTTAAAAGAGAGGATTTGATCCCCATAATCAAAGAAAATATCAAAAGGAGAAATTAACTATGGCAAAAATGCTTTCACAAAATGACTGGAATTTTAATAACATTGGAACAAAATTTGAATTGGATGAAGTTATTCCAAAATTTGAAACGGAAGTCCGAGCAGATGCAAACGGAGAAATTATCAAAAACCGAGATGGTAGCGAAAGACGTTTTAATACCGATAAAATCATTGGTTGGAAATACAATGTAACAATCAAGGATGGACAATTCAAAAAGAAATCAACCCAAGTCTCTGTAGACAATCCAGAAGCATTAGTTGATAATGACTATATCCAAGCAATGGATGAAGTACCAGTAACATTTGACAATTTACAAGCTACTATGATTAGTTCGACAATGTATTACAAGGCGGATGCTATCCATTTAGTAGATGTAAAACAAAAATAAGTATCAGACAAGGGGAGTTAATCCTCCCCTTACTTAATCTAATTAGAAAAGGAGATCACATGATTAAAACTGTAACAAAAGATGACCTTATCGAACTTGGATTTGCTCCAGGAACTGCAAGAAAGATTATCCATACTGGCAAATTACTATTAGTGAATCGTGGTTTTAATATCTACGATAACAAACGGATTGGTACTATTCCAGCCAGTGTTGCTGAAGAACTACTAGGAATTGAACTCCAGAAAGAAGCATAATGAATGACTATTCGTAAAACTAAAAGTGGTAAATGGACCGTTGATGTTTCTAATGGTTTCCACCCAGTCACACAAAAAAGAATACGTATCATTCGAAAAGGATTAAAATCTAAAAAGGAAGCACTAGAACTGGAACAACATATTCGAGTTGTAGAATTAAAAGAAAAACAATTTGACTTTGTAGTAACAACAGATATGTTATTCCAGTTGCTTGAAGAAGACGATTTGAAAAATGGCAGAAAAATAAGCTATACAAGTACACAAAGAAACAATTATGAGCGTCATATTAAGCCTTATTTTAAAAATACAAATTTAAATAAATTAACGTATGACCATATATTCGAATTTCGTGAATACCTAAAAACAAAGCCTAAAAAACAAAATGAAAAAGAAACCTTAAGTTATAATACAATTAATAAAGTTCTAATTCTACTTAAAAAAATTTTTGATACTGGTATAAGAAAATCACTTATTGATAAAAATCCTGTTGAGAATCTGAGAAAATTACCAATTAGGAAGCCTAATATCAAATTTTGGAGCATAGAAGAATTCACGAGATTTAGAGAACTTATTCGAGATGATGAAATAAGCTATGACCTGTTTTTCGTGATTGCTTTCTTTACTGGGATGAGAATGGGAGAAATACTCGCATTGAACTGGAATGATATAAATCTTTTAACAAATACAATTTCCGTTACCAAAACGGTATACTTTGTAAATAATACAAGCTACATTAATACAACAAAAACACGATCAGGAACTAGAAATATAACAATCAATCAGAAATTAGCAGAAATGCTAAAAGATTGGAAAGAAAAACAAAAAGAAAAACTTAAGGAATTTACCGAAAATACTGACGAGCTACAAATAATACAGAGTACACCAATAACTATTACAAAAAATATGATTGATAAGAAGTTTAAGCAAATACTAGAAAGGGATAAAGATTTAAAGAGAATAAGAATTCATGATTTAAGACATTCTCATGCATCATTACTTATAAATCAAGGGGAAGATTATCTTGTTGTTAAAGAAAGATTAGGACACGCATCTATTACGACAACAATTGATACTTATTCTCATTTGTACCCTAGCAAACAGAAAACATTAGCTAATAAACTTGATGATTTATTTTAAAATGGAAAAAATTGGTAACTCGACATACAACAAAGAAAAAAAGACAAGGTCCGAAAACCTTGTCTTTAATACTATACCGGCGGCCGGGGTCGAACCGGCACGTCCTTGCGGACACTGGATTTTGAGTCCAGCGCGTCTGCCAATTCCGCCACGCCGGCAAATAGTAACTGGGGTAGCTGGATTCGAACCAACGCATGAGGGAGTCAAAGTCCCTTGCCTTACCGCTTGGCTATACCCCAATAATATAAAATAGGCGAGTGATGGGGATCGAACCCACGCATGCCAGAGCCACAATCTGGTGTGTTAACCACTTCACCACACCCGCCATAATCATATTAACACGGGCAGTAGGAATTGAACCCACACTGAAGGTTTTGGAGACCTTAGTTCTACCTTTAAACTATGCCCGTAACTAAAGTAATGGAAGGGGAGGGATTCGAACCCCCGAACCCGAAGGAGCGGATTTACAGTCCGCCGCGTTTAGCCTCTTCGCTACCCTTCCAAGTTATAAATAAAATATGGCGCGAGACGGAATCGAACCGCCGACACATGGAGCTTCAATCCATTGCTCTACCAACTGAGCTACCGAGCCAAATTGCGGGAGCAGGATTTGAACCTACGACCTTCGGGTTATGAGCCCGACGAGCTACCGAGCTGCTCCATCCCGCGTTAATATAAAAAGGAGGATGTGGGATTCGAACCCACGCACGCTTTTACACGCCTGACGGTTTTCAAGACCGTTCCCTTCAGCCGGACTTGGGTAATCCTCCAATAAATAGTCCGTACGGGATTCGAACCCGTGTTACCGCCGTGAAAAGGCGGTGTCTT
>CAJPPL010000026.1:0-17929 GCA_905372585.1 Streptococcus oralis | reverse complement strand
AAAGAAAAATAAAAATTCACAAAATACGTTAATGGTCGTTTGATTGCGAGCATTAGCGAGCTAATATAGAGCAATCACCGCCGTTGTGAAAGAACGATTGGATGATAAGCCAATCGTTCAGGGAAATCGGAAGACCTTGGGCTTCCGATTTAGGCATGAGACACCTTTGGTGGCTGCTGCCGTCCCTCACAACTTAAGGTGATTGTTGAAAGGAAGAAAAAGGAGAAGAAATGAAACCAGTAATTTCCATTATCATGGGCTCAAAATCCGACTGGGCAACTATGCAAAAAACAGCAGAAGTTCTAGACCGCTTCGGTGTAGTCTACGAAAAGAAGGTTGTCTCTGCCCACCGTACGCCAGACCTCATGTTCAGACATGCGGAGGAGGCTCGTAGTCGCGGTATCAAGGTCATTATCGCAGGCGCTGGTGGCGCAGCCCATTTGCCAGGAATGGTAGCTGCCAAAACAACCCTTCCTGTCATCGGGGTACCTGTCAAGTCGCGCGCTCTTAGTGGCGTGGACTCGCTCTACTCTATTGTACAGATGCCGGGTGGCGTGCCTGTTGCGACTATGGCTATCGGAGAAGCTGGAGCGACTAACGCTGCCCTCTTTGCCCTCCGTCTCCTGTCAGTAGAGGATCAGGCTATCGCGACAGCATTGGCAGATTTCGCAGAAGAGCAAGGAAAAATCGCAGAGGAGTCTACAAATGAGCTCATCTAAAACAATCGGAATTATCGGTGGCGGTCAGTTGGGTCAGATGATGGCCATTTCTGCTATCTACATGGGGCACAAGGTCATCGCGCTGGATCCTGCGGCGGATTGCCCGGCCTCTCGTGTAGCGGAAATCATCGTGGCGCCTTATAACGATGTGAACGCCCTACGTCAGCTGGCTGAGCAATGTGATGTCCTCACCTATGAGTTTGAAAATGTCGATGCTGACGGTTTGGATGTCGTTATCAAGGATGGACAACTCCCTCAAGGGACAGATCTGCTCCGCATTTCTCAAAATCGTATTTTTGAAAAGGATTTTTTGTCAAATAAGGCTCAAGTAACGGTGGCACCGTACAAGGTTGTGACTTCTAGCCAAGACTTGGCTGATATTGACCTGTCGAAAACCTACGTCCTCAAGACTGCGACTGGTGGCTACGATGGGCATGGACAAAAGGTTATTCGCTCGGAAGCAGACTTGGAAGAAGCTCGTGCACTAGCCGACTCAGCAGACTGCGTCTTGGAAGAATTCGTCAACTTTGACCTTGAGATTTCTGTCATCGTATCAGGAAATGGCAAAGATGTGACAGTTTTCCCAGTTCAGGAAAATATTCACCGAAACAACATTCTTTCAAAAACCATTGTGCCTGCTCGCATTTCTGAAAGTTTAGCTGAGAAAGCCAAAGCTATGGCCGTGAGAATCGCTGAGCAACTGAACTTGTCTGGAACTCTCTGCGTGGAAATGTTTGCGACGGCTAATAACATCATCGTCAATGAGATTGCTCCACGCCCACACAACTCAGGACACTACTCAATCGAAGCCTGTGATTTCTCCCAGTTTGATACCCACATTTTAGGTGTTCTGGGAGCACCATTGCCAGCTATCAAACTGCATGCTCCAGCTGTCATGCTCAATGTCCTCGGACAACACGTCGAGGCTGCTGAAAAATATGTCACAGAAAATCCAAGCGCCCACCTCCACCTGTATGGTAAAATAGAAGCGAAGCACAACCGTAAGATGGGACATGTGACTTTGTTTAGTGATGTACCGGATAGTGTAGTTGAGTTTGGGGAGGGGATTGATTTTTGAAAAATCTGTGGAGGAAATGTTATAGATGAAACCGATTATTCCGAAAAGTCCAGAAGTTCCGAAAGAGTTCTCTAATAAAGAAATCTCCTTTTTGACTAAGAGTGTTTTTGGGAAAATAATCGAACCTCAGCCGTGTGATGTTTTATTTGTTTTCAGTGGGACTCACCCAGGCCACTGGGAAAAAGCTATTGAGGCATATCAAAAAGGTTATGTAAGACGAATCATTGTGACTGGTGGCCGAAGTTTGACAGGAACACCTCATCCAGATTGGAATGGACATACAGAGGCAGAGGTTATTATCCAGCATCTGCTGGCTGCAGGCATTCCTGAAGAAGCAATTAAATTTGAAAACTCTTCTAGCAATACTTTAGAAAACGTATTGTTTTCTAAAGAAATTTTTGATTTTAATACTGTTGAGACAGTTATGTTTATTTGCAAAAGTCACGCGACTGGTAGGCAATGGCGAACTTTGGCTCAGCACTTACCAAAGCATCTTCGCTACATCCCATATACCTTCAATGCCTTTTACAAGGATGTTGAGATTAGTCGGGATAGCTGGATGAATACAGACATTGGCAAGTCCAGAGTTTGGGGAGAATATCTGCGGCTTCTCCATTATGGAGAGAAGGGGGATATTTTAAAGTTAGATGTTGAATTGTGATATAGGAGGTTTCTATGATTCAAATCATCGTAAACGCTTTTGTGGAGGACGAAAAAGAAATCGCCGTTGTGGAAGTGCTCTTTGCCAGTGCCGACCATGAAAAAGTAAAAGCCAATATCAGGAATTAAAGATTCAATATCCAAACAATTATCTGGCTATCTATGATTCGCCATTGGATACGGATCTAAGTAGCTTGCCGCACTATCTGTCGGTAGCTATAAGCAAGGAGGAATTTGATTAGTCTATGAAAACTATCGGTCTGATTGGTGGTATGAGTTGGGAAAGTACTACATCTTACTACCAAATCATCAACGAAACCATCAAAAAAGAGCTGGGAGGTCTACATTCAGCTAAAATTTTGCTCTACAGTGTAGATTTTGCGGAGATCGAGCAGTATCAAGCAGTCGGAGACTGGGAGAAAAGCGGTCAACTGTTGACAGATGTTGCTCAGCGCTTGGAACAAGCAGGTGCGGATTTCATCGTTATTTGCACAAATACCATGCATAAAGTTGCCCCACAAATACAAGAAAAAATTACAATTCCAGTCTTGCATATTGCAGTTGCAACTGCTCAGGCCTTGTTGGCTGACGGTATTCAAAAAGTCGGCCTCCTAGGGACCAAGTACACCATGACCCAAGATTTTTACAAGGAGAAATTAATAGAGTCTGGGTTAGAAGTGCTGATTCCAGACCAAGCTGGTATTACAGAGGTCAATCGAATCATTTATGACGAGCTCTGCCTAGGGGACATCAAAGAAAGCTCAAAGCAGACTTATCTTGCCGTTATAGATGATTTGAAAAAAGCAGGCGCTGAAGCTGTTATCTTGGGTTGTACCGAGATTGGTCTTCTCGTCAAGCAATCCGATACTGGCCTGCCTCTCTACGACACCACGGTGATCCATGCAGAGAAAGCAGCAGAGTGGGCGGTAAATAAATGATTATAGAAGACAAGTGCAATCGTAAGGTAGGGCGTGTGACAGTGTTGAGTCTTGGGAAAGGATTGATTTTTAGGTGAAGCCTAGGATTCAAATAATCGTAAATGCATTTGTTGAGAAGGATAAGACTGGGGCAGTTGTTGAAGTTTTGTTTGTAAGTGCAGACCATGACAAGGTACAAGCTAAATACGAAGAGCTAGTTGATCAATATCCTGAAAATTATTTGGCGATTTATAATTAATTAAATGTGAAACGGAGTGTAAGTTATGGTTGAGCGAGCGTATAGTTTAGAAGTGAAAAAAACTATTAGTGCCTTTGAGGCGCAAAAGTATTCCCTTGAAGGAAGATTAAATTCTGAAAAAAATTTTAGGTGCATTGATCAAGATTGCCAAATTCCTTTAACATGTACAAACTGGAAAAAGAAAGATGGGAAAAGGTTTTATTTTAAACCATCTCACAATGACGAACTACATGTTGAAGGTTGTACTTGCATATCGCCACAAGAAGTTAAGGATCAGGCGAGCAAGGAGTTTATAGGAGCTAAAGGAACGGTTTCAGATGGTGGAATAATATCTGTTAAGAAGTCATTGAGTAAAGCGAGAGTAACTGGAGATACAGTTGTTGGTTCACTTGATATTGCTGAGCAGTCAAAAAGTTCATCTAGAACAAATAATTCTAGGAATCAAGTACAGGATAGACAATTTTCTTCAGTAGCTACGTTTGTGGAACTTTATGAAGATCCACAAATTGATAATAATGTAAGAAATATTAGAGTAGAAGGCGAGTTGATTTCCCTTAACGAGTATTTTGTGAAAACTACAGGACAAATTGTGGAAGATAAACAGAGAATATTTTATGGTCTAGCATGGGTTTCTATTGCAGATTTCAATCCTGGTATGCTTCAAATAGAGTTTGTAGGCTCTGATTATCCGAAGGTATACTCAAGTGTAGAGAGTATTAAAGAACGCTCTAATACAAGGAATATTGCTGATTTAATAGATGAAGAACCTGAGTATATTTATTTTAGAGGAAAGCTAAACGACAAAACTAAAAAATTTGAATCATTTAACGATAAGTTCTATAAAGACTTATATACACCAAAAGACTAAGGAGAAACAACATGATCAACCGTTACTCTCGCCCTGAAATGGCGAACATTTGGAGTGAAGAAAATAAATACCGTGCTTGGCTTGAGGTGGAAATCTTGGCTGACGAGGCATGGGCTGAGTTGGGGGAAATCCCTAAGGAAGATGTGGCTTTGATTCGCGAAAAGGCGGACTTTGACATTGACCGTATTTTGGAAATTGAGCAGGAGACGCGTCACGATGTGGTAGCTTTCACGCGTGCGGTTTCTGAGACTCTTGGTGAAGAGCGTAAATGGGTTCACTATGGTTTGACCTCTACCGACGTGGTGGATACTGCCTACGGTTACCTCTACAAGCAGGCCAACGACATCATCCGTCGTGACCTTGAAAACTTCACTAACATCATCGCTGATAAGGCTAAGGAGCACAAGTTCACCATCATGATGGGTCGTACTCACGGTGTGCACGCTGAACCTACAACCTTTGGTCTTAAATTGGCGACTTGGTACAGCGAAATGAAGCGTAACATCGAGCGTTTCGAGCATGCGGCTGCTGGTGTAGAAGCTGGTAAGATCTCTGGTGCGGTTGGAAACTTCGCTAATATCCCACCATTTGTAGAGCAATATGTCTGCGACAAGCTAGGTATCCGTGCCCAAGAAATTTCTACACAAGTCCTTCCTCGTGACCTTCACGCTGAGTACTTTGCAGTTCTTGCCAGCATCGCGACTTCCATCGAGCGCATGGCGACTGAGATTCGTGGTCTGCAAAAATCGGAACAACGTGAAGTAGAAGAGTTCTTTGCCAAGGGTCAAAAAGGATCTTCAGCAATGCCTCACAAACGCAACCCTATCGGTTCTGAAAACATGACAGGTCTTGCGCGTGTCATCCGTGGTCACATGGTGACAGCTTATGAAAACGTCGCTCTCTGGCACGAACGTGATATTTCTCACTCATCAGCTGAGCGAATCATCACACCGGACACGACCATTTTGATTGACTACATGCTTAACCGTTTCGGAAATATCGTCAAGAACTTGACGGTCTTCCCAGAAAACATGATCCGCAACATGAACTCGACTTTTGGCCTTATCTTTAGCCAACGTGCTATGTTGATTTTGATTGAAAAAGGCATGACTCGTGAGCAAGCCTATGACTTGGTGCAACCCAAAACAGCCTACTCTTGGGATAATCAAGTAGACTTCAAACCGCTTCTCGAAGCAGATCCAGAGGTAACTTCTCGCCTCACTCAAGAAGAAATCGATGAAATCTTCAACCCAGTTTATTACACCAAACGAGTGGATGATATCTTTGAACGTCTTGGATTAGGAGAGTAGATAATGAATGTAGATAATATACTAAGTTGGTTTGCTAATATAATTAAAACAACGCCAGATGGAGTAATTCAGAGCTTAATTGCAAGTGGAGCATTCTTTATTTTAAACAAAGTATTGAAGAAACTACCGATGATAGGTCCAAGGTTTTCTGAATGGAGTAATAAACTATCAAACTTTTTTAATAAGAACTCACTAGAAGTTTCAGAAAATACAATAATAATTCCAACGCCTAGGTATAAACCAGGATTGGATTTTAAAATAAGAAAGAAACCTAAGCAAGATCAAACTAATAAAAATATGAGTAATGATGATTTTTGGGGAATTATTATTTTATCGTTAATTGTTATTGTTCTTATAATTTCTATATTTTTGAGATATATAAATGAGATTTCACTAGTTTTAAAATGGTACGGTCTAGTTCCTCTAATTTCCTCAATCGTAATTTTATTCATTGTTGCGATTAGTGGCCGTGTTCAAAAATCTACATTAATTTATCTTTTTTATTCAATCCCTATATCCATACTTACTATTTATTATGGAATTAATCTACTAACAATTTCTGAAGGAATGTCAGCAACTGTGACAGATAGCAGATTTATTAGCAGTATATATATAATATTTGGTTTATTGATTGCGGTTGCACAACAATTTATAGCATATTCTATGATGTTTAGGAACTTGTTAATTCATTTTGCAAGAAAAATAAAAGTTTCTGAGTTTATAAAAAGGACTATACATAATTCATCTTTTTTGGAGTCGCAAATTTTTTTAATTATAATGATTATTGTTTTCTCAGTGCTATCTTACTTGATGACTTCGGGTATGTTGATTTCGTGGATTCAAAATTATTCAAAATAAGATGATAGGAGTTTAATAATTTAAAAAATCATCTTCAGCCAACGTGCTATGTTGACCTTGATTGAAAAAGGCATGACACGTGAGCAAGCTTACGATCTTGTGCAACCAAAAACAGCCTACTCTTGGGATAACCAAGTAGACTTTAAACCGCTTCTCGAAGCAGATCCAGAAGTGACATCACGCCTGACTCAAGAGGAAATTGATGAAATCTTCAACCCTGCATACTACACTAAACGAGTGGATGATATCTTTGAACGTATCGGACTTGGTGATTAATCCTAACAATAAAAAGCGAGATTCAATCTCGCTTTTTTGTATGCTTATCGAAAGAATTTAATCTTCTTTTCTTTTAGTGAGTCCGTAGGCTGCTAGCGTGGCCATGAGTCCTGCTGCGACCAAGCCTGCAGAGTCGTGACTTCCTGTTGCAGGGAGCTGTTTTTCATCTGCTTTGGCAGTAGTTGGTGCAGTTTGCTCAGCTTTCTCAACGGCAGTTCCGACTTCGACAACCTGAGCGACCGCTTCCTGCGATACCGCACTATTGACAAGGGTTCTTTCTTCCTTACCGTCAGCAGTAGTGCTGACAGAGTAGAAAATCGTACGGCGACCATTTACTCCAGCAACGACGATTTGCGTTTGTCCGAGTGGTAATTGCGGATTTTCACGTGTCACGGTAGTGAACGGAATATCTTCTTCTTGGATATCTAGTCTTGGTTTCGCTTCGGCAGCTGGAGCAAGGCCACTTTCATCCCCTTTGTGGGTAATAGGGGCACCGATTTCAACCACTTGGGTCACAGGTTCTTTGGTTACTTGGCTATCTAGAACGGTTTCTGTTTGTTTACCATTTTCAGTAAGGACAGAGATGTAATGAGTGCGTTCGCCATCTACACCTGGTGTGACAATCTTTTCTTGCTTAGCTGGGAGGTTTGGATTTTCCTTCTTGATAACTTCAAATGGAATCTTTTCTGCTCTTGTGATGAGTTCCGGTTTGGTTTCAACATTGGCAGCTAGTTCATTTTCATCGAGGCTTCCTGAGTGAGTTGCCGCTGGTTTAAGGCCTAGGCGGGCTGCCTTGAGTTTGGCTACGAGAGCGTCTAACTCGGCTTGTTTGTTACGGTTGAGGTTGTAGTTGAGAGCTTCTTTCGCTGCATTTAGGGCATCCAAGCTTTCCTTGCTGTATCCATCCAAGTTTGCAGGGATTTGAGCAAGTTCCTCACGGAGTGCATTGTAGTTAGCGCGGAAGTAGTCTTTGTTATGGTCTGCAAAGGCAGTCATGAGTTCAAAGATTTCTTCTTCCTTGTACTCAGCACTTGGTTTGTCTGCCCAGATAGCAAGCATACTACCAATAGTAGGAAGGTCTACCTCTGGATACTTGGTAGAAGCAAGTTGGTTAAATGGCACTTTACCAGAGTTTTCAAGTGCTTTTGATAGTGGGTAGGCTTCATCTGGTTTGTGATTACCTAGCACGTAGTACCAGTCTCCGTTGGTGTTGAGGAGTTTATAACCTTTGCTTGCTAGGTACTGAGGCGTTGCAAGGTTGTAACCCCACCATCCCTTAGACCAGTAAGAGATGATGACATCCTTGTCAAACTCAACATCATCCTTGTCTTCATAGTAGAAACCATCGTTGAAGGCCATTGGTTGAAGGCCTCTTTCTTTGGCCATGGCAGCAAGGGTGTTAGAGTACTCAGCAAACTTGCCATAGAGTCCATACCATTTGAGGTAGTACCAGCCTTGAGCGTTGGTAGCATCATTGGCATATTCGTCTGTACCGTAGTTGAAGATCTTAGTCTTGCCTGCAAAGAAGTCCATGTACTTGCCGATGAGGGCTTTGACAAAATTCATCGCTTCTTCGTTTTCAAGGTCCATGGTTGTTTTAGAGACCTTGTCAAAGTTGGCTTGAGGATTCTTGATTCCAAGTTTTTCCATAGCGACGAGCATGGCATCCATGTGACCTGGACTGTTGATCGCTGGGATGAGTCCGAGGCCTTTTGATTTTGCGTACTCGATCAATTCAGTGATTTCAGCTTGACTAAGAGTAGTTCCGTTTGGATCATCGTAGTAAGCTTTTGTTCCTTCAATGATGGCATTTTTGACATCGTCACTTGCATAAGTTTTTCCGTTAGCTGTGATAGTCATGTCATCAAGTAGGAAGCGAAGTCCGTCATTTCCTAGAAGGAGATGCACATCAGAATATCCAAGTTCACTAGCTTTATCAATGATACGTTTGAGTTGTTCAGCTGAGAAGTACTTACGTCCAGCGTCAATTGAGATCACCTTGTTCTTGGCAAGCTTTTCAACTTCGCGTTTCGCGTCTTCTTCTTTTTGAGCTTCTGGTGTGAAGGTCAAGTTGCTGACAGCTTCTTGGAGTTTCGCGATTGCCTGGTCAATCGTGTCTTGTTGGGCGCGACTGAGGTTGCTATCGAGTGAGCGAATGGCTTTTTCAGCTTCTTTTACAGCTGCGACACTTTCTGCAGTATAGCGGTTAAGGTCTGTTGGGACTTCTTTCAGAGCTTGTTCAGCAGACTCATAATCAGCTGCGAAGTATTCAGCATTGGCATTTGCGAAGCTACGCATGAGTTTGAAGAGGCGTGATGGTGAATAGCGTGCAGATGGGGTATCCGCCCAAGCAGCTACCATACCCCCGATGAACGGGATAGTAGCTCCATCAGATTTTGGTACAGAAGTGATTGGAGTGTTCTTGATACCATTGAGTCCTTGGTCGAGGTTGTACCATCCTTGGCCATCGGCATTTCGTCCGAGGACGTAGTACCAAGCATCGTTGGTATTAAGGATTTGGTGGCCTTTTTCAACTAGAAGTTTAGAAGAAGCGACGTCGTATCCGCCCCATCCACCAGTCCACATAGAAACGATGATATCTTTGTCAAAGGTTCCAAAGCTAGTGTCGCTATTATAGTAGATACCATCGTTAAAGGCCATTGGTTTGAGGCCGTGAGATTTGACGATGCGAGCAAGGTCGTTTGCGTAGGCGATAAATTTGTCATAACCCTTGTCAGGGAATCCATCTTCTGGATACCACTTGTAGGCTTGAAGAACGCTCCAGCCTTTGGCGTTTGTAGCATCATTGGCGTACTCGTCTAGTCCGATATTGAAGATGTCAGATTTGCCAGCGAAGTAAGCAGCATACTTGTCGATCAGAGCTTTGGTAAATGCAACAGCCTCCTTGTTATCAAGGTCAACGGTACGAGCAGATTCCTTACCAAAGTAGTTGAAGTTCGGTTTTTGGATGCCTAGTTCTTTCATGGCATGCAAAATCGCATCCATGTGACCAGGGCTGTTTACAGTTGGAATGAGGCCAATACCTTTATTTTTAGCATAGTTGATCAAGTCCGTCATTTGACTCTCTGTCAAATGGTTGCCGTTTGGATCCTTGTAGTAGGCATTGGTTCCGTTTTCGAGTGCACGTTTGACATCATCGCTTGCATAGGTTTTGCCATTGGCTTTGATCGTCATGTCGTCCAGCATGAAACGCATGCCATCATTTCCAACTAGTAAATGAAGATCAGTATAACCATAGTGTTTAGCTTTGTCGATGATTTCTTTGAGTTGCTCAGGCGAGAAGTACTTGCGTCCAGCATCAATTGAGATCATTTTTCGTTTAGCCAGTTTTTCATTTACCTGAGCTGCTCGTTCCGTACTAGGAGTGGCTACTGCAGGTGTGGTTACTGCAGGTGTGGCTGCTTCATTTTTCTTTTCTGAAGGAGAGTTTTCTGCAGGAACTTCAGTTGGAGCAGGACTTTCTTTCTCAGTAGTCGGAGTAGGACTAGCATTTTCTGTCACAGCTGGTGCAGTTGTTTCTTCCGTTTTTGGAGCAACTGTATGAGGAGCCTCCGTGTCTTCTTTGATCTCCTCTTTTACAGGTTCTTCAGCCTTTTCTTCCAGTTTTTCTGGGGCCTTGGACTCTCCAGCCTCATTGGGTGTTTGCGGACTCTCCTGGACAGTTTGAACTGTTTCCCCAGCTGTTGGAGTCGGAGTAATCCCGTCGGCAGCTGCGACTTGTGCGCTAAAAGCAAATCCTATAAGTACAGAAGCTGCTCCAACTGCGTATTTACGGATGGAGAAGCGCTGTTTCTTTTCTAGTTTCATGACAAAACCTCCTTGTTATTATCATATATGATAGCGTTTACATAAAACCAATTTTATTTTATTATCTAAGGGGTAAAATGTCAAGTGGGTTTATATAAGAACTATAATAAATGGAGGAAAACATAAGATTTAGGAGAAAATTGCCAATAAAAGATAAAGATAGAAGGAAAAACGAAGCAAGTATTTAACTTGTTTTTAGTAAAAATGCTACTAATTAAATAAGAGCCCTTCATAGTGTTTTCACAACTTCTTTCTCGTGCTATAATGAATACAGAAAAAGCCTGAGCTAGGCTCAGGCTTTTTCTTAATGACCTCGGTTACATGAGATGAATTTGATTTTGTAGTAGTCTGCTCGCTTATAAGTTTCACTATAGGCAAGGACTTGGCCAGTGGCCTCAAGTTTTGTAGTCTTCGTTTGGAAGACAGTTGGGAATTGTGTATCGATTCCGAGTACAGAAGCAGCATGCTCTGGAGTTGGGAATGCGATTTCGTTGATTTCCTCAAAATGTTCATCACTCATGTGAATGCGGTAATCCAATTTGAAACGTGTATAGATAGAGCTATAATAGTCAAGATTTGGATAGTTGGCATTGATGTATTGCTCAGGAATATAAGATGTGTGGTAGATGTATGTTACGTCGTTTGTCTGACGAATACGTTCAATCTTATAGTAGAATTGATCTCCACGTAGTCCAAGTTTATCTAAATATTCAAGTTTGTTTCCGCGCTCGATAGAAAGGACAGTAACTTTATCGTCTTTTGTTTCAAAGATTTCGACATCTGAAAACTCAACGAGTTTGTGCTTACGGGCACGTGAAACGAAAGTACCTTTACCTTGTTGGCGGACAATGTAGCCGTCTTTAGCAAGGTCGTTCAAGGCACGAACAACTGTGATTGAACTCACATCGTACATCGCGATCAATTCGGCTTCTGTATAAAATTTATCTCCACTTGCAAATTGACCAGAGATGATTTTGTTTTTTAATTCATCTTTAATATATTGGTATTTAGGAATAGCCATAAATTTCACCTCGATTCTCTTTCTCCAATTTTGATTTTACCACAAATATAGAGAAAAGAGTAGTATTAAGGTCAAAAAATTAAAATAATAGACTAAAAATGTTATTTTACATGTAAAAAAATTCATTTGATGTTCTTGTAAATTATCATACATAAAAAGATCGTTTTCATGCTATTTTTAGATAATTTCGGTAAACGGTAAGTAAAAAAATAGAAAAATTTTAAATAATTTTCTAAAACCTATTGACAAATGCAAAAGATTTGATTATAGTTAATATTATAATAAATGAAAGCGCAAACTTAATTCGTCAGAGGTAATAACATGACCAGATTTAAAATTGAGGACGATTTCTATTTAGACGAAAAACCGTTCAAGATTTTGTCCGGCGCCATTCATTATTTTAGGATTCCAGCAGAGGATTGGTATCATTCTCTCTATAACTTAAAGGCGCTTGGCTTTAATACAGTCGAGACCTATGTGGCTTGGAATTTACACGAACCTGTTGAAGGGGAGTTTGATTTTGAAGGTGCCAGAAATTTGGAGAGATTTCTTCAAATTGCACAAGATCTAGGTCTCTATGCCATTGTACGCCCGTCTCCATTTATCTGTGCGGAATGGGAATTTGGTGGCTTGCCGGCTTGGCTCTTGACAAAGGACATGCGAATTCGCTCGTCCGACCCGGCCTACATCGAGGCTGTTGCTCGCTATTATGACCAATTATTGCCAAGGCTTGTGCCTCGCTTGTTGGATAATGGTGGAAACATTCTTATGATGCAAGTCGAAAATGAATATGGCTCTTATGGAGAAGATAAGTCTTATCTACGAGCAATTCGGAAATTGATGGAAGACCGAGGGATTGATTGCCCACTCTTTACTTCAGATGGCCCATGGAGGGCTACTCTGAAAGCCGGAACCTTGATCGAAGACGATCTCTTTGTGACAGGAAACTTCGGTTCTAAAGCTCCGTACAACTTTTCACAGATGCAGGAATTCTTTGATGAGCATGGCAAGAAATGGCCCCTCATGTGTATGGAATTCTGGGATGGTTGGTTCAACCGTTGGAAAGAACCCATCATCACTCGTGATCCTAAAGAATTGGCAGAAGCTGTTCGAGAGGTATTGGAGCAAGGCTCTATCAACCTTTACATGTTCCATGGTGGTACAAACTTTGGTTTCATGAATGGTTGCTCGGCTCGAGGAACTCTGGATTTGCCACAAGTCACATCTTACGACTATGATGCCCTTCTCGATGAAGAAGGAAATCCAACTGCTAAATACTTAGCAGTCAAGAAGATGATGGCAACCCACTTCCCAGAGTATCCACAGTTGGAACCACTCTATAAGGAAAGCATGGAGATAGGGTCCATTCCATTGGTCGAAAAAGTTTCCTTGTTTGAAACTCTGGATACTCTCTCTAGTCCTACTGAGAGCCTCTATCCAAAAGCGATGGAAGAACTTGGTCAAAGTTATGGCTACCTTCTCTACCGCACTGAGGCAAGTTGGGATGCAGAAGAGGAACGTCTCCGTATCATCGATGGACGTGACCGAGCTCAACTCTTTGTAGACGGTCAATGGATTGCTACTCAATACCAGACAGAGATTGGTGAAGACATCTACTGTCAGGGCAACCGAGAAGGCTTTACAGAGATTGACATCTTGATTGAAAATATGGGGCGTGTCAACTACGGACATAAGTTCTTGGCAGATACGCAGCGTAAAGGAATTCGTACAGGTGTCTGCAAGGATCTACATTTCTTATTGAATTGGAAACAATATCCACTGCCACTGGATAATCCTGAGAAGATTGATTTTTCAAAAGGATGGACAGAAGGACAACCAGCCTTTTACGCTTTCGACTTTAAGGTCGAAGAGCCGAAGGATACCTACTTAGACTTGTCTGAGTTTGGTAAGGGAGTTGCCTTTGTCAACGGGCGTCACCTAGGGCGTTTCTGGAACGTCGGCCCGACCCTCTCACTTTATATCCCTCATAGCTATCTCAAGGAAGGTGCTAACCGCATCATTATCTTTGAAACTGAGGGTGAATATAAAGAAGAGATTCATTTAACTCGTAAACCTACACTAAAACACATAAAGGGGGAAAACTTATGACAATTGTAGGATGCCGTATCGATGGACGTTTGATCCACGGTCAAGTAGCCAATCTTTGGGCTGGAAAACTAAATGTTTCACGCATTATGGTTGTAGACGACGAAGTTGTTAACAACGATATTGAAAAGAGTGGTTTGAAACTTGCGACACCACCAGGTGTGAAACTCAGTATCTTACCAGTTGAGAAAGCAGCAGCAAATATCCTTGCTGGTAAATACGATAGCCAACGTCTCTTTATCGTTGCACGTAAACCAGACCGTTTCCTTGGTTTGGTCGAAGCAGGTGTTCCGCTTGAAACACTCAACGTCGGCAATATGTCTCAAACACCAGAAACTCGCTCTATCACACGTTCTATTAATGTGGTAGACAAGGATGTGGAAGATTTCCACAAACTAGCAGAAAAAGGTGTGAAACTCACTGCTCAAATGGTTCCAAATGATCCAGTTTCAGACTTTTTGAGCTTATTAAAATAGGAAAAAATTTTTAGGAGGTCATTGTTATGATACAATGGTGGCAAATTTTACTTCTCACTTTGTACTCAGCTTATCAAATCTGTGATGAGTTGACAATCGTTTCATCTGCAGGTTCCCCTGTATTCGCTGGTTTCATTACTGGTTTGATCATGGGAGATGTGACAACTGGTTTGTTTATCGGTGGTAGCTTGCAGTTGTTCGTTCTCGGGGTTGGTACCTTCGGTGGTGCTTCTCGTATCGACGCAACTTCTGGTGCGGTTCTTGCAACAGCATTCTCTATCTCTCAAGGTATTGATACAGACCTTGCGATTACAACAATCGCTGTACCAGTAGCAGCACTTTTGACTTACTTCGACGTACTTGGTCGTATGACTACAACATTCTTCGCTCACCGTATTGACGCTGCGATTGAACGCTTTGACTACAAAGGAATCGAACGTAACTATCTTCTTGGTGCGCTTCCTTGGGCTCTATCTCGTGCCCTTCCAGTATTCTTCGCCCTTGCTTTCGGTGGAGAATTCGTACAAGGTGTTGTAAACCTTGTTAAAGAATACCAATGGGTTGCAGACGGTTTGACTCTTGCAGGTCGTATGCTTCCAGGTCTTGGATTTGCAATCTTGCTTCGTTACCTTCCAGTTAAACGTAACCTTCACTACCTTGCAATGGGATTCGGTTTGACAGCTATGTTGACTGTTCTTTACTCAAACGTACAAAGTCTTGGTGGAGCAGTTGCTGGTATCATTAGCACTCTTCCTGCTGAAGTTGCTGAAAAAATTGGCTTTGTTAACAACTTCAAAGGATTGTCTATGATCGGTATCTCTATCGTAGGTATCTTCCTTGCAGTTGTTCACTTTAAGAACAGCCAAAAAGTAGCTGTAGCAGCACCTTCTACACCATCAGAAAGTGGGGAAATCGAAGATGACGAATTCTAATTACAAACTTACAAAAGAAGATTTTAATCAAATTAACAAACGTAGCTTGTTCACTTTCCAATTGGGATGGAACTACGAACGTATGCAAGCATCAGGTTACCTATACATGATCTTGCCACAATTGCGTAAAATGTATGGAGATGGAACTCCTGAGTTGAAAGAAATGATGAAAGTTCATACTCAATTCTTCAACACTTCACCATTCTTCCACACAATCATCGCTGGTTTTGACCTTGCCATGGAAGAAAAAGATGGCGTTGTCTCTAAAGATGCGGTTAACGGTATCAAGACAGGTTTGATGGGACCATTCGCTCCTCTTGGAGATACTATCTTTGGTTCACTTGTACCTGCTATCATGGGATCTATCGCTGCAACAATGGCTATCGCTGGTCAACCTTGGGGTATCTTCCTTTGGATTGCAGTTGCAGTAGCGTATGACATCTTCCGTTGGAAACAGTTGGAATTTGCCTACAAAGAAGGGGTTAACCTTATCAACAACATGCAAAGTACTTTGACAGCTTTGATTGATGCTGCATCTGTACTTGGTGTCTTCATGATGGGTGCTCTTGTAGCGACAATGATCAACTTTGAGATTTCTTACAAATTGCCAATCGGTGAAAAGATGATTGACTTCCAAGACATCTTGAACTCAATCTTCCCACGTTTGCTTCCAGCAATCTTTACTGCCTTTATCTTCTGGTTGCTTGGTAAGAAAGGTATGAACTCTACTAAAGCGATCGGTATCATTATCGTTCTTGCAGTAGGTCTTTCATTCATCGGTAAATTCTTGCTTGGAATGGGCGCATAATTTATGAGTAAATCATTAATTTTGGTGAGTCATGGTCGTTTCTGTGAAGAACTTAAAGGTAGCACAGAAATGATCATGGGTCCACAGGACAACATTCATACAGTGGCCCTTCTTCCAGAAGATGGTCCAGAAGAATTTACTGCAAAATTTGAAGCTGCTATCGAAGGATTGGATGATTTCCTAGTCTTTGCGGACCTTCTCGGTGGTACACCATGTAACGTGGTAAGCCGTTTGATCATGGAAGGTCGCGACATTGAACTCTACGCAGGGATGAATCTTCCAATGGTGATTGAATTTATCAATGCCAGCCTTACAGGTGCAGATGCGGACTACAAGAGCCGTGCTGCAGAAAGCATTGTGAAAGTCAATGATTTGTTAGCGGGCTTTGATGATGACGAAGATGAATAAGATGTGACTTAGGGCATCTTATATAGAATATACATGGGAATGGGAGTCAATCCCATTCCCATATTTTCAATAGGAATGAAACAACAATAGATTAGAGGAACTCTATGCTAAATTACACAAAAGAAGAATTACTTGAACTGGGTGCAGAAATCACGACTCGTGAGATCTACCAACAGCCTGATGTATGGAAAGAAGCTTTTGAAGCCTATCAAGCAAAACGTGAAGAAATTGCAGCCTTCCTACAAGGGATTGCGGATAAACATGACTATATCAAGGTCATCTTGACGGGTGCTGGTACTTCTGCTTATGTGGGAGATACCTTGGTACCATACTTTAAGGAAGTCTATGACGAACGCAAATGGAATTTCAATGCTATTGCGACAACTGATATTGTTGCCAATCCAGAAACTTATTTGAAAAAAGATGTGGCGACTGTCCTTGTTTCCTTTGCTCGTAGTGGGAATTCACCTGAAAGTGTGGCGACGGTTGATTTGGCTAAGGCCTTGGTGGATGACCTCTATCAAGTGACCATTACATGTGCTGCAGATGGTAAATTGGCTCTTCAAGCTCATGGAGATGACCGCAATCTCTTGCTTTTGCAACCAGCTGCTTCTAATGACGCTGGATTTGCCATGACTTCTAGCTTTACATCTATGCTGCTAACAGCTCTCTTGGTCTTTGATCCTACAGAATTTGCTGTGAAAGCTCAACGTTTTGAAGTTGTGTCTAGACTTGTCCGCAAAGTTCTAGACAATGCAAAAGATGTCAAAGAGTTGGTTGACCTCGACTTTAACCGTGTTATCTACCTAGGCGCTGGTCCTTTCTTTGGACTTGCTCATGAAGCTCAGTTGAAGATTTTGGAATTAACAGCTGGTCAAGTGGCGACCATGTATGAAAGCCCAGTTGGCTTCCGTCACGGTCCAAAATCATTGATCAACGAAGATACAGTTGTTTTGGTATTTGGCACAACGACAGACTACACTCGCAAGTACGACTTGGACTTGGTTCGTGAAGTGGCTGGTGATCACATTGCTCGTCGTGTTGTGCTTTTGAGTGATCAAGCCTTTGGTCTTGAAAATGTCAAAGAAGTAGCCCTTGGCTGTGGCGGTGTTTTGAACGATATTTACCGTGTCTTCCCTTACATCGTTTATGCTCAACTCTTTGCCCTATTGACTTCACTCAAGGTAGAAAATAAACCAGATACACCATCTCCTACTGGCACTGTAAACCGTGTGGTACAAGGTGTGATCATTCATGAATATCAAAAATAAGGAAGTGTCTATGAGTAAATTACAATTAAGTCCCAATAAAGTAGCTTGCTTGCAAAAACTCTCTGACGAGAACGGCATTATCTCAGCTCTTGCCTTTGACCAACGTGGTGCTTTAAAACGCCTCATGGCTCAAT
>CAJPPL010000025.1:0-19138 GCA_905372585.1 Streptococcus oralis | reverse complement strand
CCTATCGGGACTGCAGGTCAAGAGGAACCGCCTACAGTGACAATTCCTGAATATACTGACCCTATCGGAACGGCAGGGCAAGAGGAAGCCCCTACTGTTGAAAAACCTGAGTACACTGACCCTATCGGAACGGTAGGACAAGAGGAATCGCCTACTGTTGAAAAACCTGAGTACACTGACCCTATCGGAACAAGTGGGGATCAGGCTGCTCCAAGCCTTAGCCTTCCTGATTATCCAGTTCGAATCTTAAAAGATAAGGAAACTGGAGTGGAAATTATTGGTGGAGTCACTGACTTAGAAGGAATTTCTCACATCTCTAGCCGACGTGTCCTAGCTCAGGAACTCTTTGGCAAGACCTATGATGCTTACGACCTACAACTTAAAAATCCAACAGATCATAGCTTGCAGCCAAAAGGTTCTGTCTTGGTTCGCTTGCCTATTTCAGCTAGCGTAGAAAAGGTCTATTATATTACTCCGACCAAGGAGTTGCAAGCCCTTGATTTCGATGTTCGAGAAGGAAAGGCAGAATTCATCACTAGTCATTTCAGTACCTATGCTGTCGTCTATCAAGCTACTGGAACAACCCCTAGTACAGATGAAAAGCCAAGTGCTTCAGATGCAGAAACCTTGGCACACGAGGCTGAACAACTTTCAGCTAGTCCTAGCCTTGCTAAAGCTGGAAATCATTCTCCTAAAGAAGAACTTCCAGCAACAGGGGAAGCATCAAACCCACTCCTCTTCTTGGCAGGCCTCAGCCTAGCCCTTACAGCCACTTTTATGTTAAATGGAAGAAAGGATGAATCCAACTAACTTTTAACATCACAAAAACAGGATGAAGAACACCTTCATCCTGTTTTATTTTGTAATCAAAAGTTAGTTTTACAGCAGGTATAAAAAGGCTAAGGTCAAGAGACTTGCTAGAAGCCCAACTCCCCAAAAGAAGAAGTCAACCTTCCACTCGCTCCAAGGATTGCCCTTGCCTGAGAATCCTCCAAGCTCAAAATGGTGGTGGACAGGTGTCATACGGAAAATACGCTTCCCACCACTAAGTTTGAAGTAGGTGACCTGCATCATAACAGAGCTTGTCTCAAAGACATAGATAATCCCAATCAGCAAAAGGGTCCATTCTTGATGAAGAGCCATAGAAATTGCTGCCAGCATTCCACCAAGAGCCAAACTTCCCACATCTCCCATAAAGACCTTGGCAGGTTTGTGGTTAAAGACGAAGAAGCCTAGCAAACCACCAATCATGGCAAGAATCACAAGAAGGATATCCAGTTGATTTTGCATATAAGCAATCACACCATAGGCCGATAAGCTAATCACCACGGAAATACTTGCTAAGCCGTCGATCCCGTCCGTCAGATTCACCGCATTTGAAAAGCCAACTAGCCAGAAAAGGGCAAAGAAGATATAGAAAATACCCAGATGTACTTGGTAGCCAAAGACTGAAAGCATGTCGCCACCACGCTCATAAAAGAGGTAGAAAATCACTCCTCCAAGGAGCTGGAGAGCAAGTTTTTGCTTGGGATTCAACCCTTCGTTGATCTTACGAAAGACCTTGAGAAAATCATCCAAAAAACCTACCAAACCATACAAAACCAAGATAAACAAAATCATGCCGACATTGTTGGTCAATTGTTGGGTAAAGAGAGCGACAAGGAAGCTCACCACTACTGCCACAATAAGGAAAACAAGACCTCCCATGGTTGGAGTCCCAGCTTTAGCTTGGTGTTGCTTGACATCCTCGTGCATCTGCTGACCTGTAATCTGCGCTTTTCGATAAAATCGGATAAAGGCTGGAATGCCAATCAAGGTCAATAGAAAGGCCAATATTCCAGCACTAATGGAACTCATCATCTTAATCTCCTAAAGTTACTTTCATTTTTTTAAGGTCTTTGAGGGCCGTATTGGAACGGACACTTTGTTTCTTAACTGTCTTACCGCTACCTTCCCACTCGACTTCTATATTTAGCCATTTGGCAAATGTTTGCACATTTTCATCTGTCCAGCCATACATATCAGGCATTTCTTCGACCTTATCAGACAGGATCAAGATTTGCTGATTGGCTTCCAAATTATCTCCTTCTGAAACAGAGAGATCCTTAATCTTGGTTCCTGTTCCGATAACAATTGGTTGGACCAGGTTTCGGCGCAATTCTTCTGCTAAATCACCTGGGGTAAAGTCCTTGGTAGCTGGCATAGCATAGCTTGTCGTCTTGCTGACCTGATCCAAGTTCTTGGCAGTTGACTGAAGATTGAGGGATTCTTTCATGGCAGAAGCTCGCTCAAGGATTGGGTTGGCGAACTCTCCCAGCTGAACACCTGAATAATGCTCTGGTTGTTGTACCGTCACATAGAGGATAAAGTCAGGATTTTCTGCAGGATGCATCGACACAACGGAGAAGATATAGTTGGTTTCACCTGTCAGGTAACCCCCATTCTTCTCATCGGCAATCTGAGCAGTCCCTGATTTCAGGGCGACATTCTGACCTGGAACATTGACATTCGGCTTTCCTGTACTGTGGTTGTACATGGTACCATAGACAGGATCTGTTCCGACCATGACCATGTGATCCCGAGTAGAGGACGCTGCCGCTTTTGATACAGGATTTCCGACGATTTCCTTTTGAGACTTACGAACAGACTGGTCATTTGGGTCATAGAGGGCGCTGATAAATTTCGGCTCCAACATAACTCCATCATTGGCGATGGCTGTAAAGGCACGAAGCATCTGAGTCTGGGTGACAGAGATCCCTTGTCCAAATGAGCTCATGGCGATATTGACAATGTTATCAGCAGGTAATTGACCTGTGTACTCATCTGTCAAACCAAAACGGGTCGGCACCCCAAACTTGAAACGGTTGAGGTAGTCCAGCCAGGTTGCATCTCCCATCTTTTGCTCAAGCAAGGTCATCCCGATATTACTTGAGTGGGCAAACCCTTGAGAGAAGGTCATGGTGCCACCACTAGTCAAACCTTCATTGACGTCCCAATCTCGAATGGTCGCATCTGCTATTTTCAATTCACTACTGTTAAAGTATTCACCACCAGGGAAGGTATTGTTATCAATGGCTGAAGCCAACATCATCACCTTCATGGTTGATCCTGGCTCGTAGTTACTTTGATAGAGGATATCACGCCAGACAAAGTCTTTTGTGATGCCATCCTTGGTATCGGCATTGAAGGTCGGCCGTTGGGTCGTAGCGAGGATTTCCCCTGTCTTAGCGCTGACCAAGGTAGCCGTCATATACTTGCCTTTTACCTTTTCCTGGAAGGCATCCATCTGAGTTTCCATAAAGGATTGCAAAGGACTAGAAAGGGTTGTGTAAACATCCTTTCCGTCTACCATTTGTTGGGAAGCCTGCTCCGTACCCGGAACAATATTTCCCAGACGATCCTTCTCATAGGTGATAATCCCATCTGTACCTGCAAGAATGCTATTTAAAGAACTCTCCAAACCAGATGACCCAATCAAACGCTTGGTTCCATCCTCATTTTCATGGAGTTGCGCTAAACCGATAAAGGAAGAAGCAAACTGTCCATTGGGATAACTGCGGTTAGGGCTAGTTGTAAAGTCAACCCCCTCAACCCCAGCTGTTTTGAGGTCATTTTTAATGGCCATCATATTGGCATAGGTGATCCCATTTCCCTTGGCTCCAAAAGATACCTGTTTCAGATCTGGTTGAGAAAGCTGTTCTTTGACATAGGACTCCTCCATATCTAGATATTTATGAAAAATTTCAGCCACCTTATTAAATTGAGAATCCTCTACATAGAGAATTTTTCCTGTTGCTGACTTGTAGTTCTTGTCAATAACGGCATATATATTATAAGAAGTCGCATCCTCAGCAATAGGCGTTCCATTACGATCGTAGATGGTTCCCCGTTTTGCAGGAATCGTCTTGGTTGTTTGGTGAACCTTTTTGGCCTCTTGAACCAAATCCTTACCAAATTTACTACCCGTTCCGATAATGACCGCAAAGTTCACCAAAAAGACAGCGAAGAGTATGACAGCCAGTAAACTCAGGCTTTTTCCTACTCTTCGGCGGTTTTCTTCTGGAGATTTGCGATTACGAACGGCATAACGGATGATTTTTTCTTTCCACTGTTTCATTTCTTACTCCGCTGCTCGGATATTTTCGTTATTCAGCTGCAAATCCTTAGAGTTTGCAATTTCTTTCAAACGTTCTGAACGAATCAATTCATTGACCTCTTGCTTGGCATCGTCGAGCTCTGTTTTCTTTTCTTCAATTTGAGCATTAACCTTAGTTAATTCATTCTGAACTTGTAATAGCTTGGTTTGCATAAACACAACACTAATTGCCAGAATAATCATTGTTGCAGCAATCGAAACATAGAAGGCCTTTTCCACACGTGAAAAACCCTTAAACTTCGTTTGCAATAACTGACTTGTTTTTTCGATTCTTTCTGCCATGTTTTTCCTCTTACTTGTGAATTTTTCTAGCCACGCGCAACTTGGCTGAATGCGAACGGTTGTTGGCTTCTAGCTCTTCGGCACTTGGCAAGATTGGCTTACGGGATACCAATTCCATCTTAGGCTTAAGATCGTCTGGAATGAAGGGTAAGCCTTTGGGAACTTCCACTGTTGAAGCCTCTTTGAATAACTGCTTGGTCAAGCGGTCTTCCAGCGAATGGAAAGTAATGACTGAGATTCTACCATCCAGAGCCAGCATGTCCATGGCCTGCTGGATAGACTCATCAGCTGCCCCCAGCTCATCATTGACTTCGATTCGGATAGCCTGGAAAATCTGCTTGGCAGGGTGTCCCTTTTTCTTGAGCTCCTTGGCAGGTTTGGCAGACTTGATAATCTCTGCCAACTCCGTCGTCGTCTCGATTGGTTTCACTTCACGCGCTTGCTCAATCTTGCGGGCAATCTGTTTAGAAAACTTATCCTCGCCATATTTGAAAAAGATCCGAACCAAGTCATGATAGTCATAATGATTGACCACCTCATAGGCCGTCAGACTAGCTTCCTGATTCATGCGCATATCCAGTGGCGCATCCTTTTTATAAGAAAAACCACGCTCACGCTGATCCAGCTGAGGACTGGAAACTCCCAAGTCATAACAAATTCCATCAATTTCCCGGACACCAGCCTCTTGCAATCGTGCCTGCAAATGACGAAAGTTATCCTTGATAAAAGTCACCATCCCCTTTTCGATGTAGGGTGCCAACCGTTTTTGCGCATTGTCAATGGCATTTTGGTCCTGGTCAAAGGCATAGAGATGTCCTTTTTCACTCAATTTACTTAATAAATATTCGCTATGGCCTGCTCCACCCAAGGTCGCATCAACGTAGATACCGTCAGGTTTCACGTCCAGCATATCAATCGTTTCATGAAGCAAGACCGTTACATGATGAAATTCTTTTGTCATATCCTATCTATTTTACCACAAATCTGACCAGCTTGCACTTGTCAGACAAGGCTAAGTTTCTTCGAAAAAAATTCTCAAAAAATGTCACATATACTTGACACCCCAACCTCAAAAGAATATAATATAGTCAAATATATGCGACATATCAGAAAGGAGACCCTATGAATCGTGTCAAAGAATTCCGCAAGGAACTGGGCATTTCCCAGCTCGAGCTCGCCAAAGATATCGGTGTCTCGAGACAGACCATCAACATGATTGAAAATGACAAGTACAATCCAACCCTGGAACTCTGTCTCAACCTCGCCCGCAGCCTCCAAACTGACCTCAATAGCCTCTTTTGGGAAGACGATTTTTAAAAAAGGAGCAAACAAATGAAAAAAGAAACTCTCACTGAAAAACTCATCAAACGCATATACGGTATTTCTGGTCCCCTTGACGAACACAAACGGCGCGAGGCCGATCGTATCGGGAATCAGGTCTTTATTGTCCTCTTTTATCTGATGACATTTGGCAATCTTATCCCGCTCGTTCTTGCCTATAAATACCCGCAAATTGTCGCTATCGGCTATCCTCTCGTGGTGTTTAGCATTTCGATGATGGCTGCCCTCTATGTAGTCTCTCAAACCAAGAAAACGGGCATCACAGCTATTGATCCCGAAATGCTAAGCCAAAAAGAAAGTAAGCAACTACATTTTCCTGGTCTAAAAGCCGGTCTGATCTATGGAATAGCGATATTTTTTATAATGCCACTCATCGATACTTTAACCAGTGAAAATTCAAATTTCATCAGTTCTCTTCTGAATTCAAAACATATTTTAAAAACTATACTGGGAGCGTTCTTTTTTGGACTGATGATGCAAATTGTTGTCTCTCTTCGCATTCAAAAAGCAAAGAAAGACCAAGAAGACGACTAGGAGGTGCCTTATGAAATCACTAGCTAGACTACTGATCAGTCATGTTTTTATCAGTATCTTTGTTACCTTTTTCCTACTTTCTGGACATATTGAGCATCCTTTCTTGATTATCTTTCTTTTATTCCTTCCTGTATTGAACAAGGGACAGAGATTCCAGAAAATCCAATCAAAAAAAATACGTCTTCTAAACGCATCTCTCTGTTTTATCCTCGTATCCTTTCCACAACTTTTAACAAATCCTATGGATTGGAGATACCTGGTATTTCTAATAATCTGTATCATTTTTAGTTTGGTTTACTTCTATACTCTCTATCAACTCTTTAAAGAAATCAATCAAAAATCGCTCATTTAGGAGATTACTCCCATGAAAAAAGAAGATCTCACCACTCGCTTACTTAAACTATTCTTTCACATACAAGGGCCTTTTGATGAATGCCGTCAAGAGATGATTTACAAGGCTTGTGCCCGTGCCTTGATCCAAATCGTTTACTCCTCCCTCCTACTCTTCTTGTTCTATCTCCTATTTGGACGCTTCATAGAGTTGGTTCGAGATGCTATGCCCTACCTCTATTTTGGACTCATCTTCATCCTCTCGTCCAGGGCGAGATTAGCAGTTCGCGACTTACATTTGGACAAGGATGACCAGTCCGAGATTCATCACAAAAGCTACAGCAAAAGTCAAATCAAAGTTCGTAGTTGGGGTGTATTCATCAGCATTCAGCTTGGTCTCTTCCTCTTACTAATCTTTCACAAACTCTTTGTTCAGCATCTTCCCATAGATGCCTTTGGGGATGACCTCTTCCATTTCGATAAAATGCTCCCTTTACTAGTGTTAGGATTGGGTATTGGTGCCATCTTTGGAACCATGACCTATGCCTTTTTATCGGAACACGAGATGAAACACTCTGAATCAGGAATGCATAAGGAGAATATAGAAAAATGACCAGTATATATGATTTTTCCGTTTTGAACCAAAATAACCAAGCAACTCCCCTGGATAGCTATCGTGGCAAGGTTCTCTTGATTGTCAACACTGCTACTGGATGTGGTTTAACGCCCCAGTACCAGGGACTCCAAGACCTCTATGACCGCTATCAAGATCAGGGATTTGAAATCTTAGATTTCCCTTGCAATCAGTTTATGGGACAAGCACCCGGCAGCGCAGAGCAAATCAATAGCTTCTGCAGCCTACACTACCAGACCACTTTTCCTCGCTTTGCCAAGATTAAGGTCAACGGCAAGGAGGCTGATCCTCTTTATGTTTGGCTAAAAGGCCAGAAGTCTGGTCCACTAGGAAAAGGAATCGAATGGAATTTTGCTAAGTTTCTCATTGACCGAGATGGGCAAGTCCTTGAGCGCTTCTCTTCCAAAACAGACCCCCAAACCATCCAAGAGTCTCTCCAAAAAATACTCTAATTTCTTTTTAAAACGTATCTTTTCATTTAGTTTGAACCCTGAAAGGATGCGTTTTTTCTTTAAAAAGTAACTGATTTTCTTTAATTTATATTTATTTTTTTGCTTTTTGCTATTGCAATTCTTTCATTAATTTAGTATATTTGTTATATTAAAAGTTTTCAGTCATTTTAAGGGAGAAATGACCTTTTAAATTTTTTTATCTTAAAATGAAAGCGCTTTATAAACAGGAGGTAAGGTGGCTTACAAATTATCAGAGAGTTTTTTCATTAAATCAAGTTGTAACCAAGTCAGACTTGGGCTTGGGCAGTAGCTGACTGCCTTTCTAAAAACTAGGAGTATATTATGAATCGATACCTTTTTGAAAAAGGGCAAACATTTAGCATTCGGAAGTTGACTGTAGGTGTGGCATCTGTTATCGTGGGACTGGCATTTTTTGCTTCTGGAACCGTACGTGCAGACGAAACGTCTCCTGCAACGACATCTAATTTAGATCAGCAAGTTAAACAAGTCGCAGATATGGAAGAGACCAAGGCTGAACCAGTCAAAGAAGAAGGTCGTGTGGAAGCTGAAAAACAAGAAACACCTGCTGCCGATACCAACAGTGCTGACTTGCTCCCTGAAGACATTCAGGACCGTGCCTATCCAGACACACCTGTCAAAGAACTCGATACGACTACTATCGTTGACCAGAAAACTAGTCCAAAAGTAGAAACTAAGAGCATTCTAAAGGACAAGGAAGAAGCTCCAAAAGAATCTGAGAACGGAAACCGTGCCATCATTAACGGTGGACAAGACCTCAAACATATCAACTACGAGGGACAACCTGCTACTGCTGCTACTATGGTTTACAGCACTTACAATGCAGGGGAACAACGCTACCTCGTTTCAGGCTCAGGTATCTTCGTAGCACCTAACCTGATCCTTACCGTTGCTCATAACTTCCTAGAGGCCAATAAAGAAACTGGCGAAGGTCACATTCGTGGTGGAAAATCTGCCCAGTTCTACTATAACGTTGGTTCAAACAGCGAAAAGAAAAACTCACTACCATCTTCTGGAACTACGGTTTTATTCAGAGAAAAAGATATCCATTTCTGGAACAAGAAGGAGTTTGGAAAAGGCTATAAAAACGACCTTGCTCTTGTAGAAGCTCCTATTCCTCTTCCGATTGCTAGTCCAAACAAAGCAGCAACTTTTGCACCTTTAGCGGAGCACAAGACGCATCAGCCGGGAGAAGCCATCAGTACGATTGGCTACCCAACTGACTCGAGCTCAAAAGAACTGAAACAACCTATCCTAGCTGGTCAGCTTTACAAGGCAGATGGGACTATCCGATCTGTTGAGTCCTATGATGATAAGGGAACGACTGGTATCACCTACAAAACTACTTCTGTATCTGGTTTGTCTGGTGGCGGGATTGTCGATAGCCAAGGAAAAGTTCTCGGTGTTCACCAACACGGAACCGTTGACAATGGTGTAGCTGAAAAGGATCGCTTTGGTGGCGGACTCGTCCTTTCACCTGAACAACTGAAATGGGTTAAGGACATGATTGCCAAGTATGGTGTGAAAGGCTGGTACCAGGGAGATAATGGAAATCGTTACTACTTTACCGATGAAGGGCGTATGCTTCGGAACGAAACAGCTGTTATCGGAAGCAACGAATATTCCTTCAACCAAGATGGGATTGCTACCTTGACCAAGGGAGTTGAATACGGCCGTGTGGTTATCCAACACGAAGACGAAGAAGGAAATCTTGTCAAAGATAATGACACCTTTATCGAACAGACAGCTGTTGATTCGCCATTTGACTACAATTTCAAAAAAGAAATCGAGAAGACGGACTTCTATCAGAAGAATAAAGACAAATACGAAATTGTATCCATTGATGGCGTAGCAGTTAATAAACAACTAAAAGATACATGGGCTGAAGAGCACAATGTTGTCAGCAAAGCGCCTGCCGGTACACGTGTCATCAAGGTGGTCTATAAAGTCAACAAAGGCTCCTTCAAAGTTTACTACCGTCAAAAAGGAACCACTACTGAACTAGCGGAAGCGACAGTTGATAACAATGACGGCCAAGAGTATGACGTTTCCTTTGTCAACACCTTCCATGCAAAAGACATTGCTGGTTACCGTCCAGTCAAGACTAGTCTGGAAGCAACCATCCAGCATAAAGGTGTGAATGAAGTCGTCTTTGAATACGAGCCAGTCGCTGATACAGCCAATCCAACGACACCGACTCCACCAGTCGCTCATCCAGAAGATAAAGAAACTGAGATTGGCAACCATGGACCTCTTCCAAGCAAGGCTCAACTCGATTACCACAAGGAAGAATTGGCAGCCTTCATCCACTACGGAATGAACACTTATACCAATTCTGAATGGGGAAATGGGAAAGAAGACCCTCGATACTTCAATCCAACCAACTTGGATACTGACCAGTGGATTCGTACTCTGAAGGAAACTGGCTTCAAACGAACCATTATGGTTGTTAAACACCACGATGGTTTCGTTGCTTATCCATCTAAGTACACCAACCATACCGTAGCTGCTAGCCCATGGAAAGATGGAAAGGGTGACCTTCTCGAAGAAGTTTCCAAGTCTGCTAGCAAGTATGACATGAATATGGGTGTATACTTGTCACCATGGGATGCTAATCATCCAAAATACCATGTTGCAACCGAAAAGGAATACAACCAATACTATCTCAACCAGCTGAAAGAAATCCTTGGTAATCCGAAATACGGTAACAAAGGGAAATTTATCGAAGTTTGGATGGACGGTGCGCGTGGTAGCGGTGCCCAAAAAGTAACCTATACTTTTGATGAATGGTTCAAATACATCAAAGAAGCCGAAGGAGATATTGCTATCTTCTCTGCTCAACCGACAAGCGTTCGCTGGATCGGAAATGAACGAGGGATTGCAGGTGACCCTGTATGGCATAAAGTCAAACGGGCCAACATCACAGACGATGTGAAAAACGAATACCTCAACCATGGTGACCCTGATGGTGATATGTACTCTGTAGGGGAAGCTGACGTTTCGATCCGTTCGGGCTGGTTCTATCATGACAACCAACAGCCGAAATCACTCAAAGAATTGATGGACATCTACTTCAAGTCTGTTGGTCGTGGAACCCCACTCCTTCTCAATATTCCACCAAATAAAGAAGGAAAATTTGCAGATGCGGATGTGGCTCGCTTGAAGGAATTCAAAGCAACCCTAGATCAAATGTATGCGACTGACTTTGCCAAAGGTGCCACCGTAACAGCAAGTTCGACTCGTCAAAACCATCTCTACAAGGAAAGCCACCTCACAGACGGTAAAGATGACACCAGCTGGGCGCTCTCAAATGATGCCACAACCGGTAGCTTTACAGTCGATTTGGGGCAAAAGAGACGCTTTGACGTCGTTGAACTCAAGGAAGACATCGCCAAAGGTCAACGTATCTCTGGTTTCAAGATTGAAGTTGAAATCAACGGACGTTGGGTGACATACGGCGAAGGTTCGACCGTTGGTTACCGTCGCTTGGTTCAAGGCAAGCCTGTAGAGGCACAAAAAATTCGTGTAACCATCACTGGTGCTCAAGCAACTCCAATCTTGACCAACTTCTCAGTCTACAAGACACCAAGCAGCATTGAAAAGACTGATGGCTATCCTCTTGGACTGGAATACCACTCAAACACAACTGCGGATACAGCCGGAACAACCTGGTACAATGAATCTGAAGGTGTTCGTGGCACTTCTATGTGGACCAATCAAAAAGATGCCAAAGCAAGCTATACCTTCACAGGAACCAAGGCCTATGTCGTCTCTACAGTCGATCCTGGTCACGGAGAAATGTCCGTCTATGTTGATGGTCAAAAGGTTGCCGATGTCCAAACTAAGAATGCTAGCCGTAAACGCAGCCAAAAAGTCTTTGAGACAGGCGATTTAGCACCAGGCCAACACACTATTACCCTCGTGAACAAAACAGGCGAACCAATTGCTACAGAAGGGATCTACACCCTAAACAATGATAGCAAGGGAATGTTTGAACTCGAGTCTACTAACTACGAAGTCGAAAAAGGAAAACCAGTCACTGTTAAGATTAAACGTGTTGGTGGAAGCAAGGGGGCTGCTACTGTTCGCTTTATTACAGAACCTGGAACTGGGGTTCACGGTAAAGTTTACCAAGATACAACTCAAGATGTGACTTTTGAAGATGGAGAAACAGAAAAGACTGTTACCATCCCAACGATTGACTTTACAGAACAAGCCGACTCTGTCTTTGACTTCAAAGCCAAGCTCACTTCTGTCACTGATGGTGCCCTGCTCGGTTTCGCTACAGATGCAACCATCCAAGTGATGAAAGCTGAATTGCTGATCAAGGACCAAACAAGTTATGATGACCAAGCTAGTCAGTTGGATTACAGTCCTGGCTGGAACCATGAAACCAATTCCGCAGATAAATACCAAAAGACGGAGTCTTGGGCTTCCTTTGGTCGCTTAACTGATGAACAAAAGAAAAAGACAACCGTAACAGCTTACTTCTACGGTACTGGACTGGATATTAAGGGCTATGTTGATCCAAATCATGGTATCTACAAGGTATTCCTCGACGGCAAAGAAGTTCCTTACCAAGAGGGCATGGGAAATGCTTCGACTATTGATGGTAAGAAATACTTTAGCGGTCATGCAGCCCAACGCCAAGGCAATCAAACTCTGGTTAGCTTAAAAGGTCTGGACGAAAACTTGCACGCAGTCACCCTTCAACTAGATCCTGATCGAAACGATTTGTCTCGAAATATCGGTATCCAGGTAGACCAATTCATCACTCGTGGCGAAGGTAGCGAACTCTACAGCAAGGCAGATATCATCCAGTCTATCTCAAAATGGAAAGACGATCTGTCCAACTTTGATCCAGCAGGCTTGAAAAATACGGCTACTGCACGCCAAGCTTTCCAAGCAAATCTAGAAAAATTGAGAAACCAACTCAGTGCTGATGCAGTGGATGTTCAAGAAGTCATGTTGACAGTCAGTGCCCTACAAGATATCCTATCCAAGGACGAGAACTATCAAAGAGGCCAAGAGGAACCTAGTCCAGAGCAACCTGAACAGCCTGAAGAACCTTCTAAACCTGATCAACCAGCTGAACCAAAACAACCGGAAATTGAGTATGATAAGGCTATGGACAGCTTGACAAAAGCTATCGAGAAAAAAGTCGCTGAGCTTGGATCCAACAAGGAAGCTAAAAAGAAATTATTAGAAATTGCTGATCAAGCCATTGCTGCAATCCAAGAAGCTAAAACTCAGGAAGCAGTCAATCAAGCGCTAAAAACTGCTCTCGAACAAATCAGCAAGCTCCAAGCAGCTCAGCCTGAAAAACCTGCTGAACCGGAAAAGCCAGCTCAACCAGAAACTCCAGTTCAACCTGAGAAACCTGCTGAGCCTGAAAAACCTGCTCAACCTGAGAATCCAGTTCAACCTGAGAAACCTGGCCAGCCTGATCAACCAGCTGAACCAAAACAACCGGAAATTGAGTATGATAAGGCTATGGACAGCTTGACAAAAGCTATCGAGAAAAAAGTCGCTGAGCTTGGATCCAACAAGGAAGCTAAAAAGAAATTATTAGAAATTGCTGATCAAGCCATTGCTGCAATCCAAGAAGCTAAAACTCAGGAAGCAGTCAATCAAGCGCTAAAAACTGCTCTCGAACAAATCAACAAACTCGAAGCAGCTCAGCCTGAGAAACCTGCTGAACCTGAAAAACCAGTTCAACCGGAAAAACCAGTTCAACCTGAAAAACCTACTCAACCGGAAAAACCGGCGCAACCTGAACAACCGGCGCAACCGGAAACTCCAGTTCAACCGGAAAAACCGGCTCAACCTGAAAAACCCGCTCAACCTGAAAAGCCAGTTCAACCGGAAAAACCGGCTCAACCTGAACAACCGGCGCAACCGGAAACTCCAGCGCAACCTGAAAATCCAGTTCAACCGGAAAAACCGGCTGAGCCTGAAAAACCAGTTCAGCCTGAGAAACCTGCTCAACCGGAAACTCCAGCGCAACCGGAAAAACCTGCTCAACCTGAGAAACCGGCGCAACCGGAAAAGCCAGCTCAGCCTGAAAAGCCAGCTCAGCCTGAAAAGCCGACTCAACCTGAGAAACCGGCGCAACCTGAGAAACCAATTACTTCTTCAAGTCCTGAGGAAGGGGTTAAAGACCTTGTCTTTACACTTCCAAGCTTAGAAATCGTCAATAAGGTCGTACCGTTCAAGACGATTCGTCGCGAAAACCCACAATTAGACAAAGGAAAAGAGCAAGTTCTATCAGAAGGGAAAGACGGTCTCTTAGTCGAGTATGTTGAAGTGGACGGTGACAATCGCAAGGTTCTCCAAACAGAAGCAACTCCAGCTCAAGATCGAGTGATTGAGGTAGGTAGCAAACAAAGCTCAGTTGGAACAGAAGCGCCACCAGTTGTGACTCTTCCTGAGTATGTTCTACCAAGAGAGACTGAAAAACCTGCGCCAGCCGTAACAGATAATTCATCAGCAAAAGATGAAAAAGCTCCTCTTACAGCTACAATCAAAGAAGACAAGGAAAGACTACTCCCTGCAACTGGGGAACAAGAAGCAAGTGCCTTCCTCTTCTTGGCAGCCATTACTTCTATCTTGTCTCTCCTCATCTTCCAAAAGAATTTCAAAGACTAATAACCCTCTTTGATTGATTCTTTCTAATTATTCAGTTCCCCCGTTGAGAAGACCATTTGGTCTTCTCTTTTTCTATCTGTAAAATTAAAAAACATCCACAAATTAAACAGCACCCCAAAAGTCAGACAGAAAAAATCTAACTTTTGGGGTGCTGTTCACTTATTTTAATCCGTTAGTTTCACACAGAAAGCATCCCATGGAGCCAAGGTTTGTTTTTCAACTGCTTCTTTAGCAGTAGTGTTTTCAATCAAGATTGACTTAACTCTTCCTTCTACTGAAAAGTTTTGTTTTTCATTGGACAAGTTAGCCACAACTAGGAAGCGACGGTCACCGTCCTTACGAATATAGGCAAAGACCTTATCAGCCGTATCGAGTAATTCAAAATCAGCTCGAATCAACCAGTTGTTCTCCTTACGAATTTGAACGAGTTTTTGATAAGTATAGAAGATCGAATCTGGGTTTGCTAGTGCTTCTTGAACGTTGATTTCTTGATAGTTTGGATTAACTGCCAACCAAGGTTGACCTGTTGAGAAGCCAGCATTTTTGCTTTCATCCCATTGCATCGGGGTACGGGCATTATCACGTCCGATGACACGGATACTATCCATGATTTCCTCTATCGGAACGCCTTTTTCAAGAGCCTCACGCGCATAGTTGAGGGATTCAATATCTTCTACTTGCTCCAGTGTTTCAAAAGGATAGTTGGTCATCCCAATCTCCTCACCCTGGTAGATATAAGGAGTCCCCCTCATAAGATGAAGCAAGATCGCAAAGGCTTTGGCAGATTTTTCACGGTATTCTTGGTCATTTCCCCAGATTGAGACGATGCGAGGAAGGTCATGATTGTTCCAGAAGAGGGAATTCCAGCCATCTTCAACTCCTAACTCTGTCTGCCATTTGTTAAAAATCTCTTTTAACTTCCCTACATTTAACTCTTTTTGATAGTGCCACTTAGGTTGCCCTTCCTGATACTGAAGACAGATGTGTTCAAACTGGAAGACCATGGACAATTCTTGTCCCTTTGGATCCGAGTAAAGCTTAGCAATCTCTGGCGTTGCACCCCATGTTTCCCCTACTGTCAAGAGATTCTTATCTCCAAAGGTGGCTTGGTTCATCTCCTTGAGATAGGGATGGAGCATGGGACCATTATTGACTACTTTCTCATCAGGAATTTTTCCAATCATGTCAATAACATCCATACGGAAACCACCAATGCCTTTATCAATCCAGAAGTTCATCATCTCGTAAATTTTCTGGCGCAGTTTTTCATTCTCCCAGTTGAGATCCGGCTGTTTCTTGCTGAAAAAGTGGAGATAGTATTGACCCGACTTTTCATCGTATTCCCAAGCTGAACCGCTAAAGATAGACTCCAAATCATTGGGCTCATCTCGCCAGATATAGTAGTCACGCTCAGGGCTATCAGGATTCTCACAAGCCTCGACAAACCATGCGTGTTCATCCGAGGTATGATTGACCACCAAGTCCATGATAATTCGAATATCACGCTTCTTAGCTTCTGCGATGAGTTCATCCATGTCCTCCATGGTTCCGAAAATAGCTGCAATCGCTTGATAATCAGCAATATCATAACCATTATCATCCATAGGACTATCATAAACAGGAGAAAGCCAAATCGCTGTGATTCCTAACTTAGCTAGATAGTCTAACTTACTCGTAATTCCTGGCAAATCACCGATTCCATCTCCGTTGCTATCCATAAAACTCTTGGGATAGACTTGATAGACTACGGCATTGTGCCACCATTTTTCTTGCATCTGTTTACCTCATTATTTTAATAATCTATAGTCTATGATAGCGCTTTTTTGAACGTAGTGCAAGCGTTTGCCTAATCTTTTTGATTTCTTTTTTGACTCCGTAGTTTCCTATCTTCCAATTTTTTATTATAATAGAGGTCAGAGGTAAAAAAATGAAAAAACAAGCTTTTAGTTCTGAACAATATTTGAATCTACAGCGCGACCACATTTTGGAGCGCATTAACCAATTTGACGGTAAGCTCTATTTGGAGTTTGGTGGCAAAATGTTAGAAGATTTCCACGCTGCTCGTGTCCTTCCTGGTTATGAGCCTGATAATAAAATCAAGCTCTTGCAAGAATTGAAAGAGCAGGTTGAAGTTGTGATCGCCATTAATGCCAGCAACATCGAGCATTCCAAAGCACGTGGTGACTTGGGCATTTCTTATGACCAAGAAGTTCTTCGCTTGATTGACAAATTCAATGAGCTGGGAATTTTTGTTGGTTCGGTTGTCATCACACAGTACGCTGGCCAACCTGCTGCAGATGCCTTCCGCAACCAGTTAGATAAAAACGGGATTGATTCCTATCTTCATTATCCAATCAAAGGATACCCGACTGATATGGACCACATCATTTCTCCAGAAGGTATGGGGAAAAACGACTACATCAAAACCAGTCGCAACTTGATCGTCGTAACAGCTCCTGGACCTGGTTCTGGAAAATTGGCCACTTGTATGTCCAACATGTACCACGACCAACTCAATGGCATCAAGTCTGGTTACGCTAAGTTTGAAACCTTCCCAGTCTGGAACCTGCCCCTTCATCATCCAGTCAACTTGGCCTATGAGGCTGCCACCGCAGACCTTGACGATGTCAATATGATTGACCCCTTCCATCTCCAAACCTACGGAGAAACCACTGTCAATTACAACCGTGATATCGAAATTTTCCCAGTGCTCAAACGTATGTTAGAACGCATTCTCGGTGAATCTCCATACGCTTCACCAACAGACATGGGTGTCAACATGGTTGGTTTCGCTATTACAGATGATGAAGCTACTGTCGAAGCTTCTAAACAAGAAATCATCCGTCGCTACTATCAAACTGTTCTTGATTTTAAAGCTGAAAAAGTCGGAGAAACTGCTGTCAAGAAAATCGAGTTGCTCATGAACGACCTCGGTATCACTCCTGCAGACCGTAAGGTTGCTGTTGCTGCACGCCAAAAAGCAGAAGAAACTGGTGGGCCTGCCCTTGCTCTCGAATTGCCAAATGGGGAAATCGTCACTGGCAAGAACTCTGAACTCTTTGGTCCTACAGCTGCAGCCTTGATCAATGCCATCAAAAAATCAGCTAACATCGCTAAGGAAGTAAAATTAATCGAACCTGAAGTCGTCAAACCAATTCAAGGTCTTAAAATCAATCATCTCGGTAGTCGCAATCCTCGCCTCCACTCAAATGAAATCCTGATTGCACTTGCAATCACAGCTATGGAAAATCCTGACGCTGCGCGTGCCATGGAGGAACTTGGGAATCTCAAAGGAAGCGAAGCCCACTCAACCATCATTTTGACCGATGAAGACAAGAATGTCCTTCGCAAACTAGGTATCAACGTAACCTTTGACCCTTACTACCAATACGATCGCTTGTATCGCAAATAAATAAACAAGGCTGGACAAAAACTCCATTTGAGAGAAAAATCCAGTAAATCTTTACATAATAAAAAAAATCAAACGCATAATATCAAGTCTTTTGGACACTTGGTATTATGCGTTTTTATGATTTTCCATTCTCATTTATTTCAATGAAATTGTCAACTCGACAGAGGCTCCTCCTTGGTCTAGATTGATCAGGGTCAAACGACCACCATGCAAGAGAGCCACCTGCTTAGAAAAGGCTAAGCCGATTCCATGATGGGGATTAGCTGAATTGCGGCTTTGGTCACTCTGATAAAAGAGCTGTTCCGCTCCCAGCAGCATCTCCTCTGAAAATGCAGGTCCATTGTTCCAGATAGCAAAAACCAACTGGTCCTGCTGTACTGATATCGTCAGCTTCACTTCCTTTTGATCCTGATTAGCATGTTCAAGCGCATTCAGTAAAATATTGAGCAAAGCTCGTTTGAGATAGTCCAAATGAATTGACAAAATCAGACTAAGATCACAATCTTCTTGGAGGTAGAAACGATAGTTTTCCTGTTTGCTGAACAGTGCCCAGTCGTCCTTTAAATCAGCCAAAAAGTCCTCCAAGGAAAGCTGACTGAACTGATTAGAATCAATCTGAAAAGTCTTAGCGTAATCAATCAAAGAGCCACAATACTCTTCCATCTTGTGACTGGCCTGCAAAATCTCAGCAGCATAGTCTGCCTGCGGCTGGCTCAATTGCGCCAACTCCAAGAGCTCAGCATTCCCTTTAATCACAGTTAGGGGCGTCTTCAAATCGTGCGATGTCGCTGATAGCTGTAAAATCAACTCCTGATTATGCTGCTGCTCTCTTTCTAGAAGACGAGTATTTTCTTGGTGGCTGCTCCGTAAATCGCTGTAGACTTCTAGCATTTCCTCAATCCGAAAAAGCTGGCTTTGATTTTCTTCTAAAAGCTTCTCGCTCTTTAGCATTTTTATTTCCCTGTCAATTTTTCGGAGCAATTTCAAAATATGATAAAAAGTAATCAGCAACAAGCTCCCTGCCCAAAAGAACAAGGTGAAAAGAACGTGATTACTTCCTTGCGTAAATTCATAGCCTATAAGCACAAAAATCAAAACATGAAAAAAGACGATTTTTAAACTGGTTGTCCAGACTAGGCTTTTGAAATTTCGGGTTCTAATTGCCATCTATAGCCTACTCCTCTCACTGTTGCGATTGCTTGCAGCCCTTCTTGTTTGCATTTTTGGCGAATCTGATATACATATTCTGAGATGGAGCGAAGCTGTGTTTCTGAGCTTTCTGGGTAAAGCAAGGTATGCAGGCGTTCAGC
>CAJPPL010000024.1:0-19642 GCA_905372585.1 Streptococcus oralis | reverse complement strand
CAACATCTTCGAAACGAGTGTTTTCAACCAAGAGAACTTGTCCATCTTCAAGAGCGTTAACAGCGGCTTCCAATTCAGCACCACGTGTAACACCTGGGATAAATTTAACTTCTTGTCCCAATTTAGCAGCCAAGTCAGCAGCTACAGGAGCAAGTGATTTACCTTCTTTGTCTGCTTCTTCTTTTACACGTCCAAGGTGAGAGAAGAGGATTGCACGTCCACCTTGTTCAAGGATGTACTTGATAGTTGGAAGAGCTGCAGTGATACGGTTGTCATTGGTAATCACGCCATCTTTAACAGGTACGTTGAAGTCAACACGAACGAGAACTTTTTTCCCTTTCAAGTCAACGTCTTTAACAGTCAATTTTGCCATTAGATATGACTCCTTCTTTTTTTATACGTGTTAATTATATCACAAAATCCGCAAAAGAGATAGCAAAATCCTAAACTTTTCTTGTTCATTCTTGCAACTGAAACTACTTTTTTTAAAATTAAAACTAGAAAGACCTCATCAAATAAGTTATTAAAACAAGGTTTGACCGATTTACAGTCAAACCTTGTTTTTTATTTTTATGAGAAAATCCAAGATTCGTAAATCTGATTAGTTTTCTCTCCCCTTTCTAGAGAGCAAGCCGTAGCCACTCATTACTCCGAGGAGTCCCAGCGCTACTAGACTAGCATCTCTTGTCGCTCCCGTATTTGGAAGCTCTTTACTTACTTCTTCAACTTTTGCTGGTGCTGCTGAAAGAGCTTGATCCCTTGTTTGTGAGACCTGCTCTTCTTTCGTTCCAACTTCAACAATTTCTGGGATAGCTTCCTTGAGAATCTCAGTAGAATGAAGGGTACGTTTGCCCTGAGCATCAACTTCTACAAAGCGACGAACTTGGCCTTCAACTCCTGCTTGAACTAGCTGGCGGTGTCCTTTGAGAAGGGCTGCATTTGGTCGTTCCTGATGTTCGAAGGAAACTGTTCCCTCTTCAACTTCCAGTTTCGGAGTTTCTAGAACTAAATCTTTCACACCCTCAGCTGGTTGGTTACTTGAAAGGACTTTTGTCCCAACTTCAGTGATTTCTGGGATTGCTTCCTTGACTACCTCAGTCCAACGAAGAGTGCGTTTGCCCTGAGCATCAACTTCTACAAAGTGACGAATTTGACCTTCAACTCCTTTTTGGACAAGTTGACTTTGACCTTTCAGAAGGTTTGCATTTGGTCTCTCCTGACGTTCAAAGGCTGTTGTTTCACTTTCAATAACTAGTTCAGGGAGGGCCTCAACCGTTGGAGCCACTTCATTTGGATCCATGCTTCCAACATGATGGCTTTCTTCTGCAGGTGCTAGTTTCTTATTCAACTTTTCTTTCATGTCCGCAAAAGCTTGTGGAGTTGGTGTTTGTGAAGACAACAAAGCTTCAGCTTGGGCAATCAACTCATTTTGAGAATCTTTTGCACGGACGGATTCGAGCAAGCCTTCCAATTCTTCTCTAGCAGTTTGATAACGTTGATTTCCATCCAAGTTTGTCCCTGCTTGTTTCAACTCATTCAAAGCCCGATTGACTTCTTCTTGGCTAGCATTATGGTTTTCTGCTACAGCTTTGGCTGCATTGAGCTTCTCTACTAGTGCCGCTTGTTTGTCCTCACTTGAGAAGGTATAGGCAAGGGTTGACTGGCGACCTTGGGCAGCAGTGATTTCTTGTTTGAGGTATTCATCATTAACTGCAGCCTTTGGAGAAACCAAGACATCGAACTCAGCTGTGTGTCCCTTGTAATGCAAGGTCAAGGTTTGTCGTCCAGTCTTTTGAGCATCGTAGCCTGTAATTTCAACACCTTGATCTGTAAAGGCATGGCTTTCTTCTGTCTCATCATCATAGAGAACGCCGAAGCGACCTTCTGCAAGATCCAGTTGATCTCCTACTAGATAGTCTGTTTTCGGTTTCTGAGTAATGTACAAGCCTGCTACTTCTTTCGGCTTCCCTTCATCTTGACCAGTCACTTGTACTTTTAAGTCACCAGTAACCGAAAGTCCAAGGTAGCTGACTGTGAGCTTTTGTTCCCCTTTTTGATGAGCGTCGTATCCAGAAACAGTCACACCTGAGTGAGTAAGGTTAATCAGCTCATCGGCTTGTCCCCCTTCGTACTGAACACGGAGGGTTCCGCCTCTGAGGTCAAGTTTTTCTCCCTCTTTGTAAACTATCTTCTTAGGTCCTTTTTCAAGGCTAACTGCAGCAATTTTTCTCTCATCCTGCGGAATCGCTACAGCCAAGGTGTTACTGATTTCTTTGCCAGGTAGTTGGGTACGATAGTAGAGGAGAGTTGGTTGCTTGTCAAAGCCCAATGGTGCTGTTGCCAGGTCGCCACCAGTTTCAGACTTCAAGGTTGCAATTGGTGTTTGTGAATCTGCCTTGTCGTAAACGGTGATAGTTGCACCCGCTGGAACATCAGAGAAACCAAGTTGAACTTGGTGGTTTCCAAGTGAACGGGCAGCCACCTTAGCCATTGGAATATTTTGACTTTCTGTATCTAGTGTTTCGTACATCTTCCAGTTATAGATACGAATGGCCTTCCAAGGTGTTCCATTATCTGAAGTGATAACTTTTAGACGCCAGTCTTGAGCAGTGATTGGTTTGTCAAGAGTGATATCTGTCACGTGTGCTTTGTTGCCACGGACTTCCTTAGCTAGTTTCCACTCACCATCTGTATCTTTGTAGTAAAGATCAAAGTCTTTGGTGTTCATCAAACCATCGTTGACAGACTCACCACCAGCTCCCGCATGATCCATGACCCATCTAACAACGGTACGTGGCTTGGTCAAACGAATATCCACACTACCGCTCAACTGAGCTGAAGACCACTTATCTGACAGACTTGTAATCGTACCGT
This sequence comes from Streptococcus oralis, assembly GCA_905372585.1. Taxonomy (GTDB): domain Bacteria; phylum Bacillota; class Bacilli; order Lactobacillales; family Streptococcaceae; genus Streptococcus; species Streptococcus oralis_CJ. The sequence continues at coordinate 16,768 of CAJPPL010000024.1, read as the reverse complement.
TCAACATGCCTTCGATGCCTTCTCCACCTTCAGTATTTTGGAAAGTGCTACCGATAACCTTTGCACCTGGAACAATATTTTCAGCTAAAGGTCTTGGGAGAGTTGTATCCTGAACTGTCATCCCCCAGTTAAAGGATGCCGTCGCAGCTTCGGAACGGAGGCCATTTTTACCAACTGCAACGACTTTCAATTCCTGAGTCCTACCAGTCGCATTAGCAGAACGACTAACTTTTGGCAAGTAGATGGTTGAAGCAGATGAACCTGTCAACAAACGCCAGTTATCACCGTCTTTTTCATAGACTTCATAGAAATCCGCATCTTGGTTACCAGCAAATTGGACCACTGCTTCAGCTTCTTGGGCATTCTTGAGAGATTGTTTCACTACAGAGAGACCTGTCGGGGCTTGTGGCGCTTGGTGATTGTCTGAAATGGTTAATTGACCTAGGTTGAACTGATAATCTTTTACAGCTCCTTCATGCTCGAAGAAGAGTTTGACTGCATAGATGGTTTTACCTGCTAGTGAGCTGAGGTCAAATTCTTCATTCTTCCAGTCATCAGAGAGAGTCAGTTCTTTCCATGCAGCTGCATCCTCAAATTTGTAGTCTGGAGTCGTAGAGAAAGCCATATAAACTTTAGAGCCTTTTCCTCCCTTGTGGGCAACCCGAAGTTTGGTTTTCTCAGTTACTTCTAGTTTGGTAGAATACAAATTCACATCCTGGTCCGTCTTACCAGCTACATCCCCTGAGAATTTAAGGGAGTTACCTCCATTATAGGCATCTGTAAAATCATATTCTGCACGAAGTTTTTCACCTGTCGAAGTCTGCCACCAGCGCCATGTTGGCAAAACACCTGAAACAGAACGGTAGTTCCACTCAGAATCCTTAGAAACTTTACCGTCAACAAACCATTTTCTACCATGACCTGTATTAAAAGAGGTGGTGAAGGTACGTCCTACTGCTGGTGTACGGTCAGCAACTAAATTGGCAATTCCATACCACTCTTTGTCCGCTGGTTTTTGAGCCGTTGGATCTCCTTGGTAACCTGTAAAGAAGATGTCTTCGTTCTTGTGGTAGTCTTCGCCTGTTTTTCCTAGACTGGTAATCGTATCTGGTGCAAAAAGTCCAAGTGACAAACGCAACTTACCCTTTTCATCCAAGAGAGCATCCCATTTGACTTTGGTCTTATAAGAACCACCTTGTTGCAATTCCAAGCCTGCAAAGACATCATATTGGCTACGTTCTAGCCATTTGGCCATCTCTACGGAGTGGTCATTCTTTTCCTTGTTCCAGTTGAAATTGGCAAAGAATTGATCTGCAGGGACCTTGTCTCCTTCTTTTTGCATGAACTGGTAGTTGTAATCACCTAGACCATCTTCGTGGTAACGACCGTATTTGTAGGTCATGGCATCGTACCAAGCATACTTGATTGGGTGGTTGACTTTGGCTGCATATTCTTTTGTATAGAGCATGAATTGGCGCATTTTTTCACCAAGAGGTGCTACCAATTCCCCCGTTGTTTCCTGATTAATGAAATAGCCATCAAAGCCATAGTACTTAGCAAGATCGACAAGTTTCCGTGCGATCGGGAAGGTACCATCTGCATCTTGTTTCAAGGCAGCGGCAAATTTCTCTTGGTCGGCAATGCTATTTGACCAGTTGAAAAAGAGTGTTCCATAAACGGGAACTCCGTTGCGGTGGCCTGCATCAATGACATCTGGAGTTGGAACTAGACCTTCCCAGAAGACCATTGAATCCAAGTATTGCCAGTAGTCAAAAGCATAGGCCTTGAATTCTTCTCCACCAACAGAAGCGTGGTCTTTGGCCTTTGAGTTGGTATTTGCCAGCGCCTGGACCTTGGCTCTTCTGCTTGCTTTTTCGTTAACCAACTGCCCTCTGTGGCGCTTGGCGAGTTCAACTGAGGAACGGTTGATGGAATCATCCTCACGCGCACCCGGTTCCCATTTTAACAAATCTTCCCAAGTATCAAATTTGATTTCTTTTGGTCGGAGACTCTTTTCTTCATTTTTAGGAACGTCTGCTAGAGTCGGTTTGTCGGCTTTCTTCTCAGCCACTTGAGGAGCTTCCTCTGGTTTGACTTCTTCTTTATCAGTTGGTTGAGCAGATTTTTCAGCTTTATCTGTCGGAGCAGGCTTTGCTTCTTCTTTTTCATTAACCAGATCCGTTATTGCTGGAGTGTTTTCTGAAATTGGTTGCTCAGCTACTTTGTTCTCTGTTTCCGATAATTGTTTTTCGATAGCTGCAGTATCTGGATTAGCTGTTTCACTAGCGCTTGTAGCTTGGGCGCTCGTATTTGCAGCTGTTTCAGGGACTGCGACTTGTTCGGCAAGAGCTGGGCTCGCAAATAGAGCTGAACCAATCATCAAGGAACAAGCCCCGATTGACAGCTTACGAATACTGTAACGGCAACGTTTTTCAAAAAATAGATTTTTCATCTTATCCTCCTAATAAAATATAAAGTAAGCGCTTTACTTTTTGATAAAAAGTAACTGTTCTCAGTGCACACCACCAGAACAGGATCATCTCCATTTTATCCTATATGAAAGCGATGTCAATCTATTTAACATAAAAACTATAACTAGGATAATAATCAGTAAAATTTGGACACAATCCTATAAATCATCTATCTTAAAGGGAATCTATCTCTCATTTTGAAAGAAAGTTCTTGTTTCTTATGAAAATTTCAGCTAAACACTTGTGAGATTTACTTTTATCCTTTAAAATAGAATAGGAGAAATTCCGTTATTATTTTTCGGAGGAAAAAGAAATGTCCATTAATTGGCAGGAAATTTTATTTCACTTTTTAGGAGGTCTAGGACTGTTTTTATACAGTATCAAGACCATGGGAGACGGTTTGCAACAAGCTGCTGGAGATCGCCTTCGTTTTTACATTGACAAGTACACTAGCAATCCCTTTTTAGGCGTTCTAGTCGGAATCGTCGTGACTGCCCTCATTCAGTCAAGTACGGGGGTTACAGTTATCACGGTCGGACTGGTCAGCGCTAGTCTTCTCACTCTTAGACAGGCTATCGGAATTATCATGGGAGCCAACATCGGAACCACTGTTACTTCCTTTATCATCGGTTTCAAACTAGGCGAGTATGCTTTACCCTTGATTTTCCTTGGAACCATGTTCCTCTTCTTTACAAAAAACAGAACAGCAAACAATATCGGGCGCATCCTGTTTGGTGTAGGGGGAATCTTCTACGCTCTCAACCTCATCAGTGCCGGGATGAGTCCACTTAAAGATTTACCACAATTCAAGGAATATATGGTAACCTTGGGACAAAATCCTATTTTAGGAGTGGTAGCTGGTGCAGTGATTACCGTCCTCATCCAGGCCTCTTCGGCTACAATCGGGATTTTGCAAGGCCTCTATGCAGGTGGCTTCCTCGACCTTAAAGGTTCACTACCAGTTCTCTTCGGGGATAATATCGGGACAACCCTAACAGTTATCATTGCGGCAGCTGGAGCCAATGTCTCTGCAAAGCGCGTTGCGGCAACCCACGTTACCTTTAACGTTTTAGGAACTATTCTTTGCTTAATCCTATTAGGCCCCTTTACTGCTATGATCGAGTACTTCCAGGCACTCCTTCACCTCTCACCTGAGATGACCATCGCCTTCTCTCACGGTGCCTTTAACGTAAGTAACACCATTGTACAATTTCCGTTCATCGGAGCCTTGGCCTACTTTGTAACCAAGCTCATCCCTGGTGAAGACGAGGTTGTCAAGTACGAGCCCCTCTATCTCGACGAGCAACTTATCCAGCAATCTCCTTCTATCGCTCTAGGAAATGCCAAAAAAGAACTCTTGCACTTGGGGAACTATGCAGCCAAAGCTTTTGACCTTTCTTATACCTATATCATCGGTTTGGATGAAAAGGTAGCTGAAAAAGGGCACAAGACAGAGGAAGCCATCAACACCATCGATGAAAAACTCACTCGTTACCTCATCAGACTCTCAAGCGAATCCTTGAGTCAAAAGGAAAGCGAAGTCTTGACTAACATCCTGGATTCATCTCGTGATTTGGAACGGATTGGGGACCACGCAGAAGGCTTGCTCAACCTAACAGACTACCTTCAACATAAGAATGTTCAATTTTCTGATGCTGCTTTAGAGGAATTAGCGGATATCTATCAAAAAACTACTGACTTTATCAAGGATGCCCTTGATAGTGTGGAAAACAATGATATTGAAAAAGCTCAGAGTCTGATTGAACGCCATAAAGAAATCAACAATATGGAACGTGTTCTCAGAAAGACCCATATCAAACGCCTTAACAAGGGTGAGTGTTCTACACAAGCTGGAGTCAACTTTATCGACATCATTTCCCACTATACTCGTGTGTCTGACCATGCTATGAACCTAGCTGAAAAGGTTATCGCTGAACAAATCTAATAAACAAAAAGCTATCCTGAATGGGATGGCTTTTTTCGTCTCCTCATCAAGAATTTCTTTTCTGACATATAAAAAAATGCTTTGATTCACAATGGAATCAAAGCATTTTAAAGAGTTCTCCAAACATGATAGCAGAAACTGCAGTGCCTCTATACTTGGCTTCTTCTCTTTTGATAAAGCGCGCCAAGTTGATCAATTCAGGTGCTGGGTGTTTGGGATTGATGAGCAATTCACGATTGACAAGTCCTGAGAGACGGACTGCTAGTAATTGCTCATTTGTAGTGGGTAGTTTTTTAGCAGTCTCTAGGAGAGCAGCAACTAAATCTTCACTCAAACCCTGACGAGCATGGTTGTAGAGATCTCTTATAAGGCTTTCTAGGTTTGGTTCTGCCATCCCGACCACCTCCCTTATGCTTAATAATGTTTAATCAAATCAACCGTTGAACGGTCCAATTTTTTCACCAAGGCTTGCAAAAAAGCTTGAGCTTCTAGGAAGTCATCCATCGCGTAGAGAGTTTGGTGAGAATGGATATAACGAGCGCAGACACCGATAGTTGTAGATGGGACACCACCATTTTTCAGATGAGCTGCGCCAGCGTCTGTTCCGCCTTTACCACAGTAGTATTGGTACTTGATACCAGCTTCTTCAGCTGTTGTCAAAAGGAAATCCTTCATACCTGGGAGAAGCAAGTGACCTGGATCGTAGAAGCGAATCAAGGTTCCATCCCCAATCTTACCTTGGCCACCGTAGACATCACCTGCTGGCGAACAGTCAACTGCGAGGAAGACTTCTGGGTCAAACTTAGTTGTAGAAGTATGAGCGCCACGCAGACCAACCTCTTCTTGGACGTTAGAGCCAAGATAGAGTTCATTTCCGAGTTTTTGACCTGATAAAGCTTCAGCTAGCTCGCTTACCATGAGGACACCGTAGCGATTATCCCAAGCTTTTGAGATGATATTTTTTTCATTGGCTGTCAAGATAGCTGAGCTATCAGGGACAATGGTGTCACCCGGACGGATACCAAAGCTTTCTGCCTCAGCCTTGTCTGCAAACCCACCATCAAAAATGATATCTGAAATTGCTGGCATAGTTGGTCCACCTGTTCCACGTGTCAAATGTGGAGGGACAGAACCTGAGATCACAGGAATTTCACGACCGTCACGAGTTAAGAGTTTAAAGCGTTGGCTGCTAACCACCATGGGATTCCAACCACCGATTTCAACGACACGGAAGGTACCATCTGGCTTGATTTCGCTGACCATAAAACCAACTTCATCCATATGAGAAGCGACCAAAACACGGGGCGCATCGGCAACTTCTGAATGTTTGATACCAAAAATACCACCCAAGCCATCTGTCACTACTTCATCCACGTGTGGTGTCAACTTTTCACGAAGATAAGTTCGGACAGGCGCTTCATGACCTGAGATTGCAGCAAGCTCTGTTACTTCTTTGATTTTTGAAAATAATGTTGTCATATCAGTTCCTTCTTTCTGTCCTCCATTTTACCACTTTTTATAGGAGAAGGATAGTGAAAATCTTAATCTTCCAACTTCCTTTCTAGAGTATACAAAAAAGAATCAGGCTGATTCTTTTTGTTTATGATTTCGTCTGAGGCAAAAGTGGTCTGGGACGGGATCCTTTCCTATTGGCGACCATGGATGACAACGTAAAATCCGAGCCAAGCCCATCAGAACACCCTTGAAGCCATGTTTTTCAATAGCCTGAATCATGTAGTTGGAACAAGTAGGCTCAAAACGACAAGAGGGTGGAAAGGCTGGTGAGATAAAACGTTGATAAAAGCGTACTGGTGCTATTAAGATTCGTTTCATTATTTCTTGGTTACCGCCATGGTGTGTAGTTGGCTGATTTCTTTTTTGTTAAGGCGACGAGATTCTCCCGGACGGAGGCCTGTCAAATCTAAGTGTCCAAAACGTGTCCGAGACAACTTGTCCACTTGGAGGCCGACAGCTTCAAACATCTTTTTAACCTGATGGTTACGTCCTTCATGGATGGTCAACTGCACTACTGAGCGATTTTTTACTGGATCCACTTTGAGAATCTCATAGACAGCAGGCTTGGTTTTCTTGCCATCAATCTCAAGTCCACGAGTCAAGGGGCGGAGATTATCCTTATTGGCTACGCCTTTAACACGCGCAACGTAGACCTTGTCAATCTCATTACGAGGGTGAATCATCTCGTCTGTAAAGTCCCCATCATTGGTTAAAATCAAGACACCTGATGTATCCCAGTCCAAACGTCCAACTGGGTAAATGCGTTCTTTAACATTTGGCAAGAGATCCACAACAGTCTTTCGGCCCTTGTCGTCTGTCACACTGGAAATCACTCCACGTGGTTTGTTAAGCAGATAGTAGACCTTTTCTTCGTTGTAGATGGGCTGACCTTCCACTTCGACCTTATCTCCAGACTTGATGGTCGTTGCTAGTTCACGCACCACTTGGCCGTTAACCGTCACCAAGCCTTGCTTGATCAACTCTTCTGCTTTTCTCCTACTGGCCACACCTGCGTGGGCAATATACTTATTGATTCTCATCTTCTTCTATCCTTTCACCAAATAATTGGCTTTCTTGGGCTTGAATCTCAAGCTCATCAATCACTGGCAATTCTTCCAAATGGTTAATTCCCATGTAATCTAGGAAATAATCCGTAGTCACATAGAGGTTGGGACGACCCAACACTTCTTTTTTCCCGTCTTCTCGTATCAAGTCAAAGACCTGCAACTTTGCCAAGGCCCCGCTCGAGTTAACCCCACGGATAGCATCGATTTCTATCCGCGTAATCGGCTGCTTGTAGGCAATGATGGACAAGGTCTCAAGGGCCGCCCGAGATAAACTCTGGTTGATGGGCGCTTTGGAGTATTCCTTCAAAATCGCTGCAAATTGAGGCTTGGTAACCAATCTGTATGCTCCCCCTGTCTCAATCAGGGACAAACTCGAATCCTGGTCTCTTTCATACTTTTGGGCTAATTTTTCTAAACTCTGCTGGATTCCTGTCGGGGGAAGCGATAGGAGTTCAGCCAACTGACGGACTCGAATCCCATCTTCACCTGCTACAAACAAGAGCGCTTCTATTTCTGCTAAAGTACTCATCTTTCCTCTCTATCAAGTCTAGCTTTGTGCCTCTTGACTTTCTTCCTTCTTTTCCATGAGATAGATATCTCCGAAACTCTCCTCTTGCACGAGGATCAGTTCCTGGGTTTTGATTAACTCTAGGGTTGCCAAAAAGAGGGTAATGACCTCTTGGATATTCTGGGCTTCCTTGAACAAATCCTGCAAACGTAACTGATCCCGTCCAGCCAAGGACTCTTTTACGATGACCATCATATCCTCAATCTTATACTCATCCCGCAAGATGGTCGTGTGGTTCTGAGCGAACTCCTCTTTTTTCTTGGCTAGGATATTTGAAAAAGCCAAAAAGAGGTCAATGGTCGTCCTGTCATGCACAAGCTCCGCATCTTCGTAGATCAACTCTGTCGGCGCTTTGGAATAGTACTGGGCCCGATCTTGGTGCTTAGCCTCCAAGTGCTCACCCAAGAGTTTGAATTTGCGGTATTCTTCGATTTGAGAAAGAAGATCCTGCTCCAAGTCATCTTCCAAATCTGTCACTTCTGCTACCTTTGGAAGAAGCTTGCGACTCTTAATCAGCATGAGCTGACTGGCCATGACCATATACTCGCCCGTCACTTCCAGACGCATGGCCTGCAGGGTTGAGACATAGGCTAGGTACTGTTCGATGACTTCTGTAATAGGCACATCGTAGATATCCATCTGGTACTTAGAAACCAAGTGCAAGAGCAGGTCCAGGGGCCCTTCAAAATCTTTTAATTTAATATCCATTATCTATATTTTTCTAAGGTCAGAACTGTTTTTAATCCTAATTTTTTTGCTATTTCGTACAAATCGACCTTGTTTTCTATTTGTCTTAGAATGAATTGTTCCCGCAAGGCTTGGGCTGATAAGGTTGGGAAACCTTTCTCCTTGACAAAGGACTCTAGCTGTCGAAAGGCCCACTGACGAGAATATGCTTTCCCTCCCCTTTCAAAAAGATAGGTCTGCCCCATCAAGGGTTCCAATTCTGGAGTCAAGGTCGTGGGTATGGTGACAATCCTCTGTTGGGAAGCCTTGCTGATTCGCAACACCTGAAAATCCAGATTGATATCTGCAACCTTAAGGACTAAAATCTCACTTGGCAAGAGTCCCATTTCTAGGATTAAGAGCGCCAGCAAGCGTCCTTCTGGATAATTACTTTCCTGCCAAAAAGAGTCTAGGTCTAGAATTTCTGGTTTTTCAGTCTTCTTTTCAGCTTGTTTGGCTAATTCCAGACGGTAAAAGCTGTCCACTTCTCCTTTTCGATAGAGAAAGTAGAGAAATTGGTTGCAGGCCGAAAGTTTTCGCTTCTGGGCGCTGATTTTTAGATTGGCTAGCTGGGCTTGGTAAATCTTAAGACTGGTCTCAGAGATCCGCTCACCCACAATGTCTAAAAATTGCTCTAGATCATACTTATAGGACTGCTTGGAATTGGCAGACAAGCCCTGTTTTTCCTCTAAAAAGGCTGAAATCCTATCTCTCATTTGCATCGAATCTCATATTCCTTACTAAAGTCATGTAAGAGAGCATTGACAGCCTTGAGGATAGACTTGCGCGTGATGATTCCTTGAAAAATCCCTTCATCATCTACCACTGGCAAGAAGGGTTCATCCACCAGTTTATGGAGGACTTCAGTGATGTTATAGTCCGGAGCGACAACTGCCACATCCGTCTTGGTCATATTGACGATGTCTGTCTTTGCCATCTGTTCATCCGTCAAACCTTGCTCCATTTGATAAGCCAAAATGTCTCTCAGACCAATGGTTCCAACAAAGCGTTTGTCAAAGGTCACAACAGGGATACGGGTATAAGTGATTTGGCTCAACACTAAAATCGCATGATCAGCGTTATGGGTATCAATCAAGGCTGCTAGATTCTCAGCAGGGGTAAGAAAAGTCTCTTCCTGCTCCAATAAAAATGCTTCAAATTCCTTGGCAATCATCGAGCAAACTCCTTGGACAGACCTGGATAAACCTCATGATCACGTGTCAAAAAGTCTACTTTAAAATAGCTGTCATCAATCTCCACACGGGCATAGAGGCATTCTCTAATAGTTCCTCGTGGTTGGCTGATGGAGCCTGGATTGAGAAAAAGAGTCTTTCCTTCCATCCAAGCATTTGGTACATGCAAGTGACCATAGAGACAGATATCGGCATCTTCTTCCTGAGCCCAGTAGTCCAACTTTTGAAAGTTGAAATTGATATCAAACAAGTGTCCATGCGTCTGGATGATCTTAGTTGGACCAAGTTGAGTTACCAAACGTTCTGGGTAGCCAGCATAAAAGTCCATATTTCCTTTGACGACATGGATGCCTTCCCAGAGCGGAGAGTCTGGACGGAGTTCTGAGTCACCATCGTGAAAAATGGCATCGACTTTCCCCAGATAACGATCACGAATTTCTTCCACAATCAAGCTATCGCCATGGGAATCACTCATTACAATGATGGTTTGCTTTGCCATGATGGAAATACCTCCAAAAGTTTCTTAACGGCTAAGGCACGGTGGGATTGGCTATTTTTTTCTTCAAGGGTTAATTCAGCTGCTGACTTACCTGTCTCTCCCACAAGGAAGAGCGGATCATAACCAAAGCCATTTTCACCCTTGGGTTCAAAGTTGATATAACCTGGCCAGTCAGCTTCAACCACCAAGCTTTCCTTGTTTGGACTAGCTACGACTAGGGTTGTGTGGAATTGAGCCGAACGGTCCTTGAGTTCAAAGACCATGGCCAATTCGTGCAAGAGTTTGGCATTGTTTTCACGGTCGGTTGCTCCCACACCTGCAAAACGGGCTGACCAGACTCCTGGCAAACCGCCGAGGACATCGACTTTGAGACCTGAGTCATCTGCTAGCACCATCTTGCCTGTTAATTGGGAAATGGTTTCTGCCTTGAGGCGGGCATTTTCTTCAAAGGTCATACCTGTTTCAGCTACTTCAGGCAAATCTGGATAGTCATTGAGATTTTCCACATCGTAGCCTAACTTGTCAAAGATAGCTCGGAATTCCTTGGTCTTTCCTTCGTTACGAGTCGCAATGAGCAGAGTTTCTCTGACCTTGCTAGTTTCAAAGAAGGTTTCCACTTCAACTCCTTCTTTAGGCAATTCGACATGCAAAAGCTGTCCATTTTCAATCAAGAGCAGGGCACCCTGACGTTGGATGACTTCTAGATTGCGGCCTGCTTCAGCATTTAAAATCTCAACGATAAAGGAGAGCAGACGGAAGTTAGAAGACCAGCGCATCACCGTTATCGTAATCGGAAAGCCATTTTCCTCGTCCCGAAAAATCCGCGCTAAATCCATAAAATCAAGCTCGAGAGGATCTTTGATAAGGCTATAGATGCCTCCATAGACATCCCAGACACCGACATACCAGTCCTGGTCATCCTTGTATTCATAAATTTTGTTTGTCATAAAGTTACATGCTCCACATGAATCTCTTTTTCCAGCCATTCTGCTCCAATCTGAGCAAAACTTTGGCTATTGGCTGTTGTGTAAAAACGATGTTGAAGAGGTCCCGCATCTCGGCTACGATTGATTTCAAAATAGTTCAGCAAAACCGAGATATCCCGTACACACTCTGCCCCACTATCGATGAGCTGAACCTTAGGTCCCATGACATTCTGGATGATGGGGCGAAGGAGTGGGTAATGGGTACAGCCCAAAATCAGGCTATCCACCTTGCCGACCAAGGGACGCAGGGTTTCATAGACCACTTTCTTAGTTACACTGGTTGATAGGGCACCAGACTCCACCAAGGGGGCAAACTTGGGACAGGCCAAACTTTCCACCTGTAAGTCTGGATCCAAATCATGGATTTTTTGACGATAGATGTCTGATTGGACCGTCATAGGGGTTCCAATGACCCCGATTTTCCCACCTTGACTGGACTTGATAGCTGCCGAAGCTCCCGGCAAAATCACACCTAGGACAGGAATATCTAGTTGGGCCTTGATTTCTTCCCAGACGACCGCAGTCGCAGTGTTACAAGCAATGACAATCATCTTGACATCCTTAGTCAAGAGAAAGTTGACCAACTGCCAAGTATATTCACGGATTTGCTCAGCAGGACGGGGACCATAGGGCGCCCGCGCCGAATCTCCAATATAGACGATTTCTTCATGGGGAAGCTGGCGCATGAGCTCACGCACAACAGTCAAGCCCCCGACACCCGAATCCAAAAAACCAATTGGTCGATTATCCATACAGTCTTCTTTCTAGTCTTCTTTTCTGATTGATAGTTCATCATGATTACTCGTCCTAAATGAACGGATAGACAGCTTGATAAAATGTCAACTGCCTCTCTCTTAATCATAATCAAATATCAATAGAATGCAAGGAAAAAGTCTTATCCTTGAGAACTATTGAACATAGTGAGAAGTCTGGAACTTTCATCCCAGACTTTTCCTATTTATTTCTTTTTATTGTTAGCAAGAGCTGCTTTTTGTTGGCGGATAATTTGGTGGTAAACTTGTTGTACCTTGGCTTCGCTTGGTTTTTGACCATTTGCGCTCAAGAGAGCACGAACTGCCTCAGCGTTCAAACGTGGGTTGTCCGCAAATTCTTTTTCGATTTGCTTACGAACCAAGTACATCCCTCCAAGAGCTCCTCCTAGAAAAGCTAGCACAATCAAGATAATTGCTAAAAGTAAATCCATTCTTTTTCTCCTGTTTCTTTTTGAGTCTTCTATATTATACCATAAAGTGACTTTCCTGACTAGTTTGTTTTACGCTTTCAGGGAGGGGAGTAAGCTAATTCTAAGCTAGTCTTACAATCAGATTGAACTATGAAATTACGAATAATTCCACCCTTTCCTCTCTTTCTTCTACTTTTTTAAGAAAAAGCAACAGCAAATATGTATCTTGCTAAAAAGCTCTTGACAAATGCTAAACGACCATTAGAATGGGAAGTGAGGAGATAAATAGAAACAAATTAAACGGGACTGCTTCATAAAATGTAAGCGGTTTCGAATAAACAAAGGAGGGTTTTATGAAAAAACACTTTTGGGAGAAATCCTGTCGCTATAGCATCCGCAAGCTGACGGTTGGGACTGCTTCTGTTTTGCTGGGGGCTATTTTTCTAGTCAACCACACTGTAGCCGCAGACAGTGTTGAGGTCAAGCAAACTGAACCAACCTCTGTCGAAGCTATCACTAAGCCTGATAGCGAACCCAAAGCAGCTGAAGCGACTGAAACTACAAATCCGTCTCTATCAGAGAGTCCAGTAGTTTCCGAAAGCAAGCCAGCTGAGGAGACTCAGACGACAAATAGTCAAGCTAGTGAAGAAGCCATTGTAGAAGCTAAAGAAAATAAGGAACCTGAAAAAGCAGATCAGCCGGTAACAAAGCAAGAAAACTATCAACTCAACTACGATCAACCAACAGCTCCCTCCTATGATGGATGGGAAAAACAAGCCCTTCCTGTCGGAAATGGAGAAATGGGAGCCAAGGTTTTCGGACTCATTGGGGAAGAGAGAATCCAGTACAACGAAAAGACCCTCTGGTCAGGAGGACCACAACCCGATAGCACCGACTATAACGGAGGGAACTACAAGGATCGCTACAAGGTCTTGGCGGAGATTCGTAAAGCTCTCGAAGATGGAGATCGCCAAAAAGCCAAACAACTGGCTGAACAAAATCTAGTCGGACCAAACAACGCCCAATATGGTCGTTACCTAGCCTTTGGTGATATTTTTATGGTCTTCAATAACCAGAAAAAGGGGTTGGATACAGTAACAGATTATCACCGCGGTTTGGATATCACAGAGGCTACTACAACCACTTCTTACACCCAAGATGGGACGACCTTCAAACGCGAAACCTTCTCCAGTTATCCTGATGATGTCACTGTGACCCACTTGACCAAAAAAGGAAACAAGACACTTGACTTTACCCTTTGGAACAGTTTGACAGAAGACTTGCTTGCTAATGGCAACTACTCTTGGGAATATTCCAACTATAAGAATGGTCATGTCACTACAGATGCAAACGGAATCCTTCTAAAGGGAACTGTCAAAGATAACGGCCTCAAATTTGCATCCTATCTAGGAATTAAAACGGACGGAAAGGTGACTGTTCAGGACGAAACTCTGACCGTTACAGGCGCAAGCTATGCAACCCTCTATCTCAGTGCCAAGACTAACTTTGCCCAGAATCCAAAAACCAACTATCGAAAAGACATTGATCTCGAAAAAACGGTTAAAGGGATTGTAGAAGCAGCTAAGGCCAAGGACTACGAAACACTTAAGCAAGACCATATCAAGGATTATCAAAGTCTCTTTAATCGCGTCAAACTAAATCTAGGTGGAAGCAAGACTGCTCAAACGACAAAAGAAGCCCTTCAAAGCTATAACCCTAGCAAAGGGCAAAAATTGGAAGAACTCTTCTTCCAATACGGACGTTATCTACTCATCAGTTCGTCTCGTAATCGGACGGATGCCCTTCCTGCCAACCTACAAGGAGTCTGGAATGCCGTAGACAATCCACCTTGGAACGCTGACTATCACCTCAATGTTAATTTGCAAATGAACTATTGGCCAGCCTACATGAGTAACCTTGCTGAAACAGCCAAGCCAATGATCAATTACATTGATGACATGCGCTATTATGGTCGTATCGCTGCCAAAGAATATGCTGGTATCGAATCCAAAGACGGACAAGAAAATGGTTGGCTGGTCCACACTCAAGCAACTCCATTTGGCTGGACTACTCCAGGCTGGAATTACTATTGGGGTTGGTCGCCAGCCGCTAATGCCTGGATGATGCAGAATGTCTATGACTACTATAAATTCACCAAGGATGAGACTTATCTCAAAGAAAAGATCTATCCTATGTTGAAAGAGACTGCTAAGTTCTGGAACTCCTTCTTGCACTATGACCAGGCCAGTGACCGTTGGGTGTCTTCTCCATCCTACTCACCCGAACACGGGACCATCACCATCGGAAACACCTTTGACCAATCGCTAGTCTGGCAGCTATTCCACGACTACATGGAAGTCGCTAGACATCTGAATGTCGACCAAGACTTAGTCACAGAGGTCAAGGCTAAATTTGACAAACTGAAACCCCTTCACATCAACAAAGAAGGACGTATCAAGGAATGGTACGAAGAAGACAGCCCACAATTCACCAACGAAGGGATTGAAAACAATCACCGTCACGTTTCCCATCTAGTTGGTCTCTTCCCAGGTACGCTCTTTAGCAAAGATCAAGCTGAATACCTAGAAGCTGCGCGTGCTACCCTCAATCACCGTGGAGATGGTGGTACTGGTTGGTCTAAGGCCAATAAAATCAACCTCTGGGCTCGTCTCTTGGACGGTAACCGTGCCCATCGCTTACTAGCTGAACAGCTCAAGTACTCAACCCTAGAAAACCTTTGGGATACGCACGCGCCATTCCAAATCGATGGAAACTTTGGAGCAACTAGTGGGATTGCAGAAATGCTCCTCCAATCTCATACTGGCTATATTGCGCCATTGCCAGCCCTTCCAGATGCTTGGAAAGACGGTCAAGTTTCTGGTTTGATTGCTCGTGGTAACTTTGAAGTCAGCATGAAGTGGAAAGATAAAAACCTTCAAAGCTTGTCCTTCCTGTCAAATGTCGGCGGAGACCTGGTTGTAGACTATCCAAATATCGAAGCCAGTCAGGTTAAGGTCAATGGCAAAGCAGTCAAGGCAACTGTCCTTAAAGATAATCGTATCCAGCTTGCAACGCAAAAAGGTGATGTCATTACCTTTGAACATTTCCCTGGTCGTGTAACCAGTCTGACAGCAGTTCGACAAAATGGAGTCACTGCCGAACTCACCTTCAACCAGGTAGAAGGTGCTACCCACTATGTCATCCAAAGACAAGTAAAAGATGAATCTGGCCAAACCTCTGCAACTAGAGAATTTGTAACCAATCAAACTAACTTTATCGATCGATCACTAAATTCTCAACTCGCCTATACTTATACCGTCAAGGCCATGCTGGGAGAAGTTCCTACCCAAGTATCTGAACAGGCTACTGTAGAAACTCCTAGTGAGTTGATGGACGACCGAGACAGCCGCATCCAGTACGGAGCTGCCTTTGGAAACTGGGCAGACTCAGAATTATTTGGAGGAACAGAGAAATTTGCTGACCTTTCAAAAGGAGACTACACAGACGAAGACCTCACTGCCACCATTCCTTTCACTGGTGTTGGTATCGAAATCTATGGACTGAAATCGTCTGAACTAGGTCTTACCACTGCTAAAATTGATGGCAAAGAGGTCGGCGAACTTGATTTCCATACTGCTGGGGCAACTGAAAAAGGTAGTCTCATCGGTCGCTTCGCAGGATTATCTGACGGACCTCACACATTGACTCTTCGTGTTAAACGTGAGCACAAAGGACGTGGTAGTGAGCGCTCGAAAATTTCATTAGACTACTTCAAGATCCTAGCAGGAGCAGGCAACACGATTGAAAAAATGGATGATCGTGATTCGCGTATCCAGTATGGTTCCCAGTTTAAGGACTGGTCTGACCCTGAACTCTACGGAGGCACGGAAAAGTACGCTGATATTAACAACAGCGACTCTAGTGCAGCTTCAGAAGCTCAGGCAACCATTTCCTTTACTGGAACGGGCATTCGTATCTATGGTTTGAAAACTACCGAGCTAGGTAAAGCGCTTGTGACACTGGATGGAAAAGAAATGCCTGCTTTGGATTTCTACACTTCAGGTGCAACTGAAAAGAGAGCCTTTATTGGCGAATTTACAAATCTCACTGACGGTCCGCACACCCTGACATTACGTGTTGACCCAGATTCACCAGAAGGTCGCAAGAAAGTTTCTCTGGACTCTTTTGACATCATCAAAGCCCCAGCTGTTGGTATAGATAGTCCAAGTATCGCTCCTCTCAAGGAAAACGACAAAGAAATTTCCTTAACCCTACCATCTGGAGACTGGGAAGCCATCGCAGTGACCTTCCCAGGTGTCAAAGATCCTCTAGTTTTGCGTAAGGTGGATGAAACGCATCTGGTTACAAGTGGGGATCAGACCGTGCTATCTATCCAAGACAATCAAGTTCAAATCCCAATCCCTGAGGCTACTGATCGACAAACTGGAAAAGCGATCGAAGCTTATGCCATTCAAGGAACTACCACAAGTAGTCCTGTCGTAGCTGTCTTTACTAAAAAAGATGAGAAGAAGGTTGACGAGAAGAAGCCAACTACAAGCAAGGGAGAGGAACCAGCTCCTACTGTTGACATTCCGGAATATACTGATCCTATCGG